>JAVBJR010001140.1:0-4920 GCA_031546965.1 Dysgonomonas sp. | reverse complement strand
GCAGAGTCGCAAAGGATCTAAGCGAGTGTTGTTGTTGATGCAAATGTGAATAGTTTGGTTTGTTTTTTTACCGAAGGTGTACCGAACCTTCGGTAAAAAAGTTACTAAAGTGTAGTGTGTTTAATAGTTTGAGCGATTGTTTTTTTCACCTACTCTATCTAGTCTGTTTATTAAAGCAGTAGTAAGTGCGTTGAGGAATTTTGCTTTTTCAATTTTCCGATCATTGATTTCTGAAATTGTTCTATTGGGTTGTGTGATTTGTATGTTGAGTATTTTTTGAAATAAGTTTAGTACTGTGTTGAATTCTACGTTACCATCATTGAACATTTTTGCCTCGTGTAGTGCAACTATCATTTCCATTAGTTCAACTTTTGAACCTGTCCATGTAATTACCGACTTCGGTAGATCTTCGGCAATCTGATTGGTTGATGTTGGATTGTCAATGTTAGCTAGTTGATTTTCGAGGTATTGTTCTATTTTTTCACTAGCCATTATTTGAGCCATGATACAAGTATGTAGCGAAAAGTAACGATCATCTAGTTGGTAGTGCAGCTCATGTTTGCAAGTTTTTTGATCATTTTTCCCACGCATAAAGTAGAGATGGTCAAATGTTGTGTCTTTTGATCTGTAGTAGGTGACAAAGTCTCGGTTGTCCTCGAAGAATATTTTTAGTCTGTGTAGTTTGCAGTTGATGTAGTTTTTGTTTTCTTCTTTTCCTCCTAAAGGACAGTGTAGTTGAAACCGCCTAATTTGGGTGTAGTAGATAAGGTAGGAAAGGATAAGGGGCATTGCTGATTTGAAGATGTGTATTTCCTGCTCCTGCGTTTTGATTTTGTTTTTGAAAATGTAGTGTTTGAGTTTGTTTAAAGCATTTGAAGCTACTTCGATGTTTTTTTCGGCTTGCAGGCGAATGTCTTTAGTTTCAAGCTGAATGAAGCTGATTTGTTGATGTAGTGTAAATACCACGTAAACTGACCCCTCGTTACCATTTCAAATTGACCCGTCAAAAACAGATGTTGGGATGGTTCCATTTTTGAGTATAAAAGTTATAAAAGAGCTATCGATTTTCGTAGGGCAAAAGTAGTACTTAATAAATGTCTTGTTGTTATTAAAAAATATTGGATTCTTCTTGAGTAGCTTTTTCTTTTTTTATTTTTCTAAGAGATTCTCCTTTTAATTCAACTCTGATAGACTGATGAACTAACCTGTCTAAAATAGCATCTGCAATAGTTTGTTCACCGATTACCTCATACCAGTTTTTTACCGGTACTTGTGATGCAATGATGGTAGAATGTTTTGAGTGTCTGTCTTCTATAATATCCATCAACATTGATCTTCCGTTAGCGTCAAACGACTGTATACCAAAGTCATCTAAAATAAGCAGATCTTGCTTTTCTATTCTAGCCAGTTCCTTTAAATGAGATCCATCAGCCTTAGCCATTTTTAAAGTGCTCATTAATTTGGCGGTACTGGCATAAAATACCTTATACCCTAACAAACAAGCTTGGTATCCAATGGCTGAGGCCAGATAACTTTTTCCCGTCCCTGTACTTCCTGTGATAAAAACATCCTGCCCGACTTTAATAAAATCACCGGCAAAGAGTCTGTTTATTTGGTTTTTATCTAGGTTCCTTGCACAACCGTAATCTACGCTTGCACTATCGGCCCGGTATCTGAACCTTGCGGCATGGATGCTACGTTTTACTGACCTGTGCTTACGGTCATCCCATTCCGATTGTACCAGGTATTGGACAATTTCATCGTTGGTAAATGCTGTTGGCGGTGGTTGCTCTACAAAAGCTTTAAAAGCTGTCTGCATACCCAATAAACGCATTTGTCCCATTCTTTCTACTGTTGTTTTGTTCATGTTTTTTAGTGTTGTTTGATGAAAAAAGTTGTCTATTCATAATAGTTTTGTCCCCGGATGTTGTCATGACAAGGCATTGAAGAGTCTAATACTTCTTCTTCAAAAGCAATAAAGTCAGCCTTAGATCGCAAGATTTGATCAATGATACCATAGTTGTATAAACCATAACTATCGGCTCTTTTACAGGCATTCGTTAAACGCTCTTTGCCTACCCGTTTAGCAAAATTTAAGACACCCGAACATGACTTGTAACTCTGCTCCGGATACTGTTCCCTTGCCAGTATTTTAGAAATATAATGAGCTACATGTTCGCCAATAGCCGTTGCGGTGTCCATAAATTTTTGAGGATTCCACTCTGATAAGTATTTATGTTGGGACGCTAAGTGATCGGACTGAGTAATGTATTTTTTACCAATACCGGTATATCTGTCATGTACAGCGACTATAATAGAATCATCACCATAGACTTCTACTTTTTTACTGTTGTACTTGATTTTTAAGCGTATGCCAATGAGTTTGTATGGCACGCTATAGTATCGCTTGTCTTCACCCAGTAGTATGTGTCCGTATTTATTTACCGTACATAACCGGGTATTCATTAGCTCAAAACAATAGGGGTTTAATGCTTGAAGCGTGGGCTTTTCCAGATCATCAAAAAGTTGTTGCCTACTATAGGATTGGCCCGTAAGCAGTTTGTTGTTATGCACTTGGAGATGTAAGGATATGGCAGCATTAAGATCATCTAAATGATGATAAACCTGCTCGTCTATTTTAGAAAAGATAGCAGTGTAGATGATTTTTACTGCTCCTTCTACTAGTGCTTTGTCTTTGGGCTTGTATACACGTGTAGGAAAACCTACCATATGATAATGCTCGGCAAAAGCCGCAAAGTCTTCATTTAATTGCGCTTCGTAACGACTAGCTTTGGTCACTGCTGATTTTAGGTTGTCAGGAACTATAGCGGCAGGAGCTCCGCCATAGAAGCTCAATGCTTGCTGACATGCCATAATGAAGTCTTCTTTCTGCTGAGAAGCTACTGCCATAACAAAAGTGAGTTGACTGCAACCCAAGATGGAGACAAAGACTTCTACATCTTTTACCTCTCCTGTGTCTTTATCTGTTAACTGTAATTTCTTACCGGTAAAGTCAACAAACATTTTATCGCCTGCCTTATGCTCTATTTTCATTGATGTCTTACCGACATTCATGTACTTGTTGAGTCTTTCCAAAAAAGCGGAGATCTTGTATCCATCAGGACACCGCGATATATATCTTTGATACACAATCCCTTTAGTTACTCCTCGTTTTTTGAGCATACCAGCAAACTCCGGCAACAACGGCTCTAAGTCTTTAAGACGTTTATTGGGTACTTCTATTTTATCAGTAATCAAAAAGGCTTTTAGTAGCCAGTTATCACTCTTTTGTTCTATTTCTTCCAAGGATATTTGTAATACTACATACTGCCGCAAGTATTTCTTGACTGTATTGCGTGCTACTCCTGTTGACTGGCTTATATATCGGGTGCCTTTACCTAACGCGTAAAGACGTAGTATTTGGCGGATGGTAATCATGCTAATGGTTTTGTTGGACATTCAATAGGTTATGGATGAACCCATAACTTCTACTTTTTATCCTACAAAAACAACTAGCTCAATTATAACTTTTAGAGGGTCAATTTGAAATGGTAAAGGTGGATCAATTTGATCTGGGGAACAGGGATCACATTACCCCGGTATACAGGGGTCAATTTCAGTGGATTTTCCACGCATCACCACACGTATTGATGAAAATGATTTTGCCAATATGACCTGGAGTTGTAGTCATGAAGTGGGGCATGCTTTATATGAACAGGGATTACCGGTGAGTGATTATGGATTGCCTTCTGGCGAATTTGCATCATTGAGTATTCATGAATCACAAAGCCGATTGTGGGAAAATTGCGTAGGCCGCAATATTGCCTGTTGGAATTATTTTTTACCGGAATTGAAAAAATATTTCCCTGAACAGTTAGCCGGTGTGGATGCAGATAAATTTTGCAAAGCAATTAATAAAGTGCAGCCGTCTTTAATACGCACGGAGGCTGATGAATTGACATATCATTTTCATGTAAAGATCAGGTATGAGTTGGAAAAAGAATTGATCGGCGGCACCATGAATGTAAAAGATATACCGCATCATTGGAATGCATTGTATAAAAAAGACCTGGGTATTATCGTTCCTGATGATAAGCAAGGATGCTTACAGGATGTGCATTGGAGCCATGGCAGCTTTGGATATTTTCCTACTTACAGTCTGGGTAGTTTTTATGCCGCACAATTTTGGAAAGAAGCTAATAAGCAAATGCCTTCCTTGAGCGCAGATATAAGTAAAGGTAATTTTACAACATTACTGCAATGGTTACGCACGAATATTCATGCACATGGAAAAATATATGATAGTGAGGCATTGTGCGAAAAAGTGACGGGAGAGAAGTTGAATGTGAATCACTTTTTAAGCTCTTTTAAACCCCTTTGCTGCTAAGACTTTAGTTACTTTGCAATAAATAAAATAAACTATTATGAGCATTCAGGTAGGACAAAAAGCACCGGATTTCGTATTGTACGATACCGATAAAAATAAAGTATCGCTTAGCGATCAAAAAGGAAAAAATGTAGTGTTGTTATTTTTCCCTGCAGCGTTTTCAAGTGTATGCACAGCTGAAGTGTGTTTTATGCGCGACAATATGTCATCATTCAATCATTCGGGAGCGCAGGTATTTGGCATCTCTGTAGACACAGTGTTTACATTGAAAAAATTCAAAGAAAGCGAAAATTTAAACTTCTCTTTGCTGAGCGATTTTAATAAAGAAACCATTCAGGCATATGACGTGATGTATGAAGTGTTTCCTGCTTTGGAAATGCGTGGTGTGAGCAAACGTGCTGCTGTGGTAATAGATAAAGAAGGCACTGTGCGCTATTCAGAAGTATGCCCTACACCGGGTGATCAACCGGATTATAAGGCGATTGAGAATGTGTTGGGAGAATTGAAATAAGTATGACGTATGAAGTATGAAG
>JAVBJR010000834.1:0-4008 GCA_031546965.1 Dysgonomonas sp. | reverse complement strand
ACACTGAAACTTAACCCACATGAAGAAAAAGTAACAAAAATCTATGTGGGAATTGACCGATTTCAGTGGGCGTGTCCAATTACCAATATGGAGGCCGTAATGTGGATAATCGTGCAACCCTATTGGCTGTTGCCTAGATATTCACAACAAGGACGCCATTTTTCTGTTGAATTTCAGCCAATAGCAAGGCATGTGAAATCGGTCAATTGGCTGGATGCCTGGCCAATTTAAAACAGGTACAGGGTGGCCACAGAAATCTCCAACTGAAATTCCCTAACTTTTCCGTTTTCCAGACCAAACTTTACATTTTTCCCTGACTTCTAAATATAATTTGCAATGTACGTAATACGTACATGTACTTTTCTGAAACTGAAATTTGTGACGAAATCTTTACCACAAATGTATGTTCAATGCAACTGGGCATATCAATAAGATATTGATGGATGTGTTTTACCAGAAATATATTTAATATTATGATTGAAAGCGAAATAAGAACATATAACATTAAACACCATTGGAATTTCATAAAGTACTATCAGACGAGATAACTTACAATCTGATTCATTAGCCAACAAGTTAAATTGCATGATACAAATGCAAAAAATATTTTGGCGTGCACAACGTTCAGTTACAAAAACAAAAATACTTTTTAATCCTAATGTTGTCACTTTATTGTTTTTTAAAGCTTTTATTTCATAGTGGACCATTAAAAATATTTCATAGTGTGTATTGAGAATAATGGTATAATGGTATTTGTATGGTGGGATAATAGTATTTCTATGGTGGGATAATGGTATTCCTTTGGTGGTATAATGGTATTGCTATATAGTGGGATAAATATCACGTCCGCAATGCGATAATGCCCTCCAAATGCCTGTAGGAGGTCCTAACTTTCCCTAACACGGTGGAAGCTAAGCTAACGAAGTACGGAATAAATCACACCTTCCTACATTAGGTAGATACTTTACTGCAACTCAAACTCCTCTCCAAGGTAGTTAAATATTAATAGAAGGTAAGATGAATGCGCTGTGGCCACGCCCCTTTTTCGCTTCCTCCCATGATGCATTGCAACGTGACGTCAGAGCGGGACAAATTCAAGTCCAGCAGCAACGCCACATACAGGTGCATTTGTGCAACACCATTTTAATTTTTTTAGCTTGTCCCCCGCTGCCGTCATCGGCCGCAAACAGCCTATCAAAAAAAGGCAAATCACAGCCAATCACAGCAACTTACGGTTTGGAGCTTATCTGTACCCCCCTGCTCCTCTCCACCACTCCACACAACTACACTCAACTGCACACACCAAGAGATCACTTGCACACCTTGCAAGGGCTTAAGTAGCTCAGCCCGGTCATATGACCGGGAGCGCCACGCCCCTTCGCATGGCATTGGCCGCCACAGGAGCGCCACCTGGTGGGCCAAACAGGGGGCGTGACATAATGGTATCGCTTTGGTGGGATAATGGTATTTCGATGGTGGGATAATGTTATGTCGATAGTGGTTTGCTGGTTGTCCTATAGTGGTTTGATGGTTTTCCTATAGTGGTTTGATGGTATTTCTAAAACTGTATATTTCTAATAGAAAACGCTAAAATGGAAAATTCCCTGACCATATGATCAAAAATCCCTGACATTTCACTGACTTCCCTGACCATCATGAAATTCCCTGACTTTTCCCGGTTTTTCCTCCCTGTGGCCACCCTGACTGGTGTAACAACAGTGAGTTTTAGCAAACAATAGAGAGGTTCTGCTGGACGTACGTCCAACATCTACGGCAACGGCGGGGTAACGTTCCTATTAGGTAACATGGGAAGGAACCTTTGACCCTGGTCGTCCAGGCGTTATTACTATGAATCTCGCGTTTTCCCCCAAAACTTTACCTATAAAACTGGATTTTGAAGGTGGTGGAAAACGCCTGGCTAATATAGTAATAACGCCTGGACGACCGGTCAAAGGTTCCTTCCCATGTTACCTAATAGGAGCGTTTCCCCGCCGTTGCTGTAGACGTTGGACATACAGCAGAACCTCTCTATTGCTATTTTCTCATCCAGGTCATCTTTTTTGCAGAGTGATCACTCTTTGCTTTCATGGGACTTTTCACAATATACTGCCTACTTTTTTTTACTGGTATGCTGTAAGTATATACAGTGTGAATAAAAAGTTGTATTCAGTCGTTTTCAGCGTGCAAACAGGGCCAGATATTCGAATTCTGCTAATGGGAGCAAATAGGTCGGAAGTGGCCATGGCACTTTCGAATGGCACTCAAATTCTTGACCTTTAACCTTTCCTTGAAGGTCATTGTGATTTGGAACATGGTGTGTGTGGCGTTTTATGGTGGTTTGTGGTGGGGATTGTTTTGGAGTCCACCACAAACCACAATAGAACACCACACACACCATGTTCCAAATCACACAACATGGAGGTTTGTTCCAATAGGGAAGTGAAAAAGCACATTTAATTCATAATGACACTGATTTTTTCAATATTTTAGGAGTCCTATAATTCAAATTAATTTTGTTCTATCTTCAGCAGTTGAAAAGTTAGAACACGGATGACCTTGAAACAAGGGTCAAGGTTAGATAATTTTGGCACCATTGGAAAGTGCACATATGACTTCCTATTTGTCCCCATTGTTACATTTTTTATGTATTGTAGGCTTGTTCCTAACACTTGGATTGATCAGATTGCCCGTAGATTGAAACTTGATGGTTTAATATAAATGCAGGATGACAATATTTGGTAATTGGTGTTTGCAAAAGGTGAATTCGAATGTTTACAGATTTGAATGACTTGATCTTGAATAAATACAGATTTGAATGACTTGATCTTGAATAAATAACTTAAATAACCGAAACTAGGCCACAGTACCTAATTACAATACAAAGAGATTACAGCTTTGTAACCAGCTAGGAATTAAACAGTTTGATAACTTACAATTATATATCCTAGAAGCTTGGAGGATACATCTTGCTCGAGCCCATGTGGCTGTCAGAATGAACTGGTGAAGTTCAAACACCAGGTCATTACGGGGTTAGTGTTGCCAGTTTGGAAAAAAGTAGTAACACGGTTTTAGTGTTGCCACATCGAAAAAAAGGTAGTACAAATAGTAGTACACGCTTACAATATGTTACCGTTATTCACAAAAGTTCCAGACTTTTGAACCACCCGGGCCTGTATACATAATTATATTGCCCTTTTTAGGCTCTTTGAATTTCTTTGCACCTTTCCCTTGGCAAAAAAGGCTTTATTGCATTGTTATAACTGTATATATGTATGAATTAATTTTAATAGCAAGCGGCAAATATTTTTTACATGATAAATCGAATGATAAACTTTTTACAAATTGTTTTCTGTATTTTATTTCAACTTCTAGTTGCAAGTCCGCTGACTGAAGCGTCTTTGCGGACGAAAGTGGAACAGCGAATAGAAATCCGGGTTGAGAAAATTGGGTTGGGCCTAGTTTTACAAAACAGTCATAAGGTTTGGCACTTGGCTGGTTGTTGGTCAATTTCGGAGAGCTCTAGCTTGGTTTGTTTCTTGTAAAATTGCGAATACCCAAAGATTTCAACGATGGGTTCGCTATTTAGAAGTGAAGTTATGTCATTATGTCAGCTTTTTCTACAATCTGAAGCTGCTTACGCCTGTGTGTCGGAGCTCGGAGAACTGGGAGTTGTGCAATTTCGAGATGTAAGAATGCTGTTTTTTCTTGGTTCTAATCGTATTAATCGTGTAGTTTACGTTATATTTTCAATTTTTCTTTATAAAGAACTGTAAGGACCACGAAATGGTTGTGAAATTGTATTTACAAATAAAAATATTATTATGTCGAAACCGACTCGATCGAAAGAACCGGATATTACCGCCTTTAATTTCCATTTAATCCATGTTTAAAAAAAAGTATCACGTGATGAAATGCAGGTGCCAATTTCCCAAGATCGCAACAGAAATAATTACCTTATTATATTAATAATAACTCCGCTTTAACACGCTCTTCAAGTTGAAAGTGATT
>JAVBJR010000851.1:0-2612 GCA_031546965.1 Dysgonomonas sp. | reverse complement strand
CATAAAAATTGAGACTTGGCCTTTCACAGTCCTATTAATATATATGAACGTCTGTAAATATGACTGTAACAATTTGAAAGTATGTATTGTGAAAGCAGCATTGTGTTGTTATTTACCCGTAACTGGTAACACTTTTTTTTGCATATAATGCTATTCACTATTCACGAAAGATGCAGATTTTTTATGCACTCTGTATACGTGTATGTACATAACATTTTCTGAAGAACGTGTAAACCGAGTGAATTCTCATGCTCCCTATTGGCTGACGACTTTCTTGCGAAGGCCATCATGCCAAACGAGGCTACACCTATGTGAAACAGTTCATGTGTTATGTCAGTTGACGGCTTTTAAGTGCTATGCGCTATTAGATTAGGGTGAGTAAATAAATATCGAACACTTTAATCTTTTGATAAAGGACATGCTTTGAATGCGAAATAATTTATCCTCGAGAGTGCTATTAAAATGTTTGAAAATGTAAGCATTATTTAAATAAATATCGAATTTTCTTAAAATACACTAATGCATGAAGCCATGTAAACTTATTTCAGTTTATTTTCCATTACATCAGCTTGTTAAAATGCGCGGGCAAATTTTAAAACTCTGCAAATAATCTCCAGTTCAAGAGGCAATTTTTAAAGAAGAAAGCAAAGCGTATAGAGTATACTACTTTTGAGAAATGGTTACCATGTTTACACAATGTGCTCGGATCCCAGGTAGAATTTGCCAGAATGCGTTATCAAAATAAATGCTGGTGCACTTAAAATTAAGGAAGTAGCTCTCGGATCCCGGCCACGGTTACATTTTGCAAACCTGGCTGCATAGCTAGTGGCTGTAACATATGGCAACCTGATCAGGAGATCGGCATTGCAGGGAAAATGACAAATAAATCCATTGAACAAGAACAACTATAGTTTAATTCATCAATTGTGAGATATGGTCCATAGTTCTGTTAAATGTCCTAAAACTATTTCAATTACATTTCTATTTTCCTTCATTTCCTGTTTCTCAATATACATATTTATGAGAAAACTGCAAGCCAGCATCGAGTGGTATACAGTGCAAATACTAACTGTTTGCATAGTTCTCCATAATGTTTTTTGCCAAATACAGTTGACTTCGGTTCGATATATGCGGAGTTTGTTATTAGCGGACCTGCAAACAATTTTCCATAGTTTTTGCTCCTATAGACTCTGTGGATGACAAACGACATATTTGCATGACCTCCATCAAAGAAACGCCAACAACATAAATTCCATAAATTACTCTAAAATGACGATAGTATTAAACATTTTTATGCTATCCTTAAGGAAAATTACAAGTTTTGCTTTCAAATTTTTTACGCTATTGTGAGCTAGACCACTTACAGCAAATATTAAGTATATATGAAAAATTATTACAATCAGAAAAACTGTGAACAAAACTTTGATGCGACCCAAATGGTTGCCGAAACCGAAAATGAAAAGGAGAGCTCCACAGCTAAGCTTCATAATTAAACAGGAACTGAAAGTGGATGTGGAAGTTCTAATTGAGAAATTTGTCTCCAGGGAAAAATTAATCTTGGTAAATCACTTAATTCTTTTGAGGAAAATTCGTTGTATGTATTCAGAGTGAAATTCGCAGTTGTCGACCAATTTTGATTTGCTTAAACCCGATTTCGTTTTATCCGGGGTTTTTGTACCATTACGCACACAGGGAAAAAATTTAGTGTGAGACGAACAGTTTATAATAGATGAACTTTATATAAAATTGATTCCACTGTAGTTTTTGTGCAGCATTTTGTGTTGAATGCTGCATAATTATTGTGCCAATTAAAAAAGTTTCGTGGGACATCTGAAATTCACAATACCGATAATTTTTTTACAAAATATAACCTTTATTTTTATTTGGTGCAAGTCTTGTTTTAATTATACTTCTTCAATTACCATGCAGTATTCGAGCATTATATCATTAGTTGGGGACAATTTCTTCAATGCTGTAGCATTTACCACTAACTATTCAGTTGTCATATAAAAGACACAGAGTTGTTCACCTACTGTCACCAACAGGTGCGAGAATAAACTGCCACCCATTTCAAGTGGACAAACTCGGCGATCTGGAGCCATAGAACCAAACTTTTCCTAAACGGACTGCCATTGCTGAAGTGCTGATCTGCGCTGAACATGAGGTTACAGTTCATAATGCCGTCATCATCGCTATTATCGTGCTTATCTTTTTTTATCCAACATACTACACTAAAAACAAAACTAATAATTTACAGAACAGCCTTACGTGTTTTTGATTACTACACGAACGCAGTTTTTATGGCTGTGAGGGGTTTCTGGGATTGGAAGTGTGAGGTGATACCACTCTTGGTGATACGTAATCCAAATTTCTCCGAAATTTACATAAACATCAGAAATTTTGGTCTGACTTTTGAAAAAATTGCCCCATTTCACAGGTTGTCGGTAATTTTTGGCCCAAAAATCATTGTCCTTTTTCGCGTTTGGCAAGTGGTCCTCTCACCCAAGTTACATCCTATGAAGCTCTAAAGGACCGAGGAAAATACTGTATGTCCTAACAAGCAGGTGGTCCTAAGCATTAAGTGGTTCATAAGGCAAGTTTCACTGTATATT
>JAVBJR010001265.1:0-8561 GCA_031546965.1 Dysgonomonas sp. | reverse complement strand
TCTTGACCCGCAAATTACTCTCTCACCAATAAAATGTGGCAAGATCGATGCACAAAAATTCAAACAACATGTTGGTACTGAAATCTCATTTTGGCCAAAATGTTGGTTAGGCCCTTCTTCGAGTCAGTGCTTCAATTATTGACAAATTTATTCCAAAGTCGCATAAACCGTACAATTACAAACAATACGTCAAATAAAAGAGCGTCTTTCCAACTATTGGGTTGAATTTTATCGTGGTCAAGTCCCGCCGCTGTCCTTGAGCAGCGCCGATTTTCCGAACACCAGTTTTAGAAGCTAGGAAAAGTCATTCATCACCAACCACCCACCGATGCGCATGGTCCCCCCTTAAACAGCAAGTAGTTCGTCCAAGTTTCCAATAACAGTGGAGTTAATTTCATTACACCTATGATACTGCATTTTGTTGGCTCGTCGAGCCATTCGTTCGACCAAGGAATACTAAGGATATGGAATGGAAACTCCAGCCATGCGATGCGATCGATGTGCGAGGAAAAATAGAATATCGATGTATTTCTTTCATATTCCATAATGAACTTACACTAAGTATTTCAACAGCTATTTCTTGACAATACCATCTAAATAGTATCGCAGAACACGCTTACCTTGGGTATTATTCGATAAATTTAATATCTACTGTGCTAGCTCAGTCACAAATTCATGCCTTTTGTTCCAAACGGAGTGCATGCTGAGTAATTTTTCCTCACACATCGATCGGCGTGTTGTCATTGCAGGTGACTGCGACCTGATGCTCTTGCTCGTTGACCACGACAAGGACCCATGTGCCGAGTCGCCACCCAACAACGGCCACCAACCATCGTTCAACAACGACTGCATGCACCCGAACGAAGGTGGCAGCCAACTGCGCCAGATGCTGCAGACCCCAAACGCGCACCTTGTCCACCACCGACTAAAGACCGACTCTCCTTCCACACCCTTGTCACCATCCTCCCTAGCAGCTCACTGCGCGCAAGGTCCCAACTCCCATCTGGGCTACCTGCCCATGAACACGGACACTTGCAGCACAAGTTCAAAGGGCGAGGAAGTGTACAAGTTCAAGACGAACATCAAGGACCGATTCCACGCCGACTTGCAGCAGGCAAAGGGTCCAGAGGACCTAACGGACCGTAACCACGACGTATTGACAGACTCGAAGAATGGTCACAACGATTGGTTCCAATTGATGGATAGGTCCCATCATCAGATGGTGGGACATAGCGAGGATAAGTTCCCGGCAACGGATACGTTAGATGTCGGGACGGTCCCGGCTTTCGCTTTGCACCCGAAGGGTACTTTCTACGTGCCGTTGACTCTGAGCGTGTCCCAAGTGTTACCGTACTTCAGCGAGGTAGATGGAAGTTCATCGAGGAACGTTCTCCATCAAGTAGGCATCGCGGTCAGCTTTTGTAGGTCGGCGAAGCAAGATGGCCGCGATTTGCAGCGGGTTTTGGAATATTCCAAATACAGTAAATGGCAGATTACGTGATGAAAATTGTTGATATAAAATAATAGACACTTTGAATTTTCTCGGACAAGAATTCAAAAACGAGAAATAAATAAATTGGGAAAAATGGAAATCTCGTTTTTGTTTTTGTTTTGAAGTTGTGTGACCAAAAACGAAGTTGAATTGCAACTAATTTTTCACAGATTAGTCATTTTTATTATTAAAACCAACACATATTTGATCGAGCACATGGCAATTAAAGTAGGCTTAAATCAGCCACGTATACGACCTAGCTACGATCGATCGCGTTCTGCATGCAGAACGAATCTAAACGTTAAAATTATTGTAACACGAACTGGAAAACTGATCCAGCTATATTGAGTTATAATTACCTTTTCTATCGGTTGGGCGATCGCTTGAACACACGATGTAGGAATTAAATACGCACAGACTAAGCTTGCAGCAATGTTTGCAGGACCGCAGCGAAGGAGTGGGCGGGGCATATATTGGCCGGTGTTGCCTGCATGATCGAAAACAACGTTTGGATTTCGATGTTTCACTTTTCAAATGGCTATAATTGCTAATTATCTATTATATATCATGAACATTAATGTTATATTGATATATATATATTTCTTCTAGTATTTGAAAAGCAAAACATCGAAATGCAAACTTACATTCAGTTTGGCAACACCCTTCTCCGCCCATGCCTGCACTAGCTGGATGGACTTGCAGCTAGATCGAGTACGTTGCAGCAAAATCGTTCATTTTGATATCAAAATTAGGTCAGTATATGATATCAAATTTATGAATGAATAGTATACTTTTCGTCAATAATTGTTCTTGTGGTATTCTAGGCATTTTCCAACTGGATCGATTGGTTTGTTCTGTGCACCTACGGAAGCGAAACTAGGCCTACTCAAGTTAGGCCTACTCAAGTTTATTTATACTAATATATGGTACGTACGTACACTGGAGGTTGCAATATATTAAAAAGTGAGGCAAAAAAGTCAAATTAAATGAGTTAATATCAAAGAATTATTATATATTCGAAATGAAGTATATAATTTGATTCTGGATTGTAATTAAATTGATTTAAACTTTTGAAATAAATATTATTATATAATTATATTGCATGGTTATGGATGTTTTTCAAACTTGAATTATTAAGTATATTACAGCATGTACAAAAAAGTTTATGGTTTTGCCTCCTGCTTTTAATTGCATATAATTTAAATGTTGCAGAATTTCTAACATCTTCATTGCTTTTTTACTTTTTCCCAGTAGTCGATCTGCAGATACATTTAGGAATGGACGCAGACGGCCCAGGGAAGAGAACGCGCAAAACTTTTCTTTTCCGTGAATCAAAAGTTCCACGAACAACATGTTGGAGACGAAATAATAATGTCAACCAAGAATCCGGACCTTCAACACATTCAGTTGAAACAGCACCAAATGTAAATAATTATACCTTCTGAACTGTATTTGATCATCAATTTACATACAAATCAATACGTATGTTGTTTCCATCACCATATTATTGTAATTTGGTTAATTATTTCCTCATTACACATTTTAAAAACTCCAAAATTTCATCCATTCACATGAAATCCATGTTCATAACTATGAATACAATTATAAATTTGGATGTTCATTTGTGTTGCAGACTACCAATATTGAAGATGCTGTTTTCAATGATGACCTGGATGTAGACGAATACACCGATTCACGTGAAAATTTGGAGGAGGATGATGACCAGCAGGATGATGACCAGCAGGCTGATCAACAGGAGAGGCTCTTTCATGACAATTGTTGTGATGAGTCATCAACTACTGCAGTAAACGAGGGAGAAGATACACACCCAACAACTTTCCTCTGGGAACAATTGCATGTTCCGATGATGCCTAATATCTCGACAACAGTGGCGGAAGGGATACTTCTCCTCATGAGCTTCGTTCTTCACTATGACCTGCCATGGGTTGCAATGGAGGACTTATTTGTATTGATGAATGTCATTTTCGGCTTCAGCGTCTTTCCGCAAACAAAGCACATGCTTGCAAAGTTGTTCGGAGGTATGAATTCTGCTATCACGTTTCATGTGTTTTGCCCTGCGTGCCAAAATTACCTGCGAAAATACACTGGACAAATTGATAAATCAGTGAATGCACAGTGCTCTCAATGCACGCTATGGTACAATGTTCGTAAACTGACAGCTGATGGACATTGCTTTGTAACCCTGTCTGTGAAAGACCAGTTAAATGCTCTTCTGAAAAATGAAAGCATTGCCTCACTCTTAAAAGAACGTTTGGATGGCATTGATAAGATTGTGAACCCGGCAAGTGTTAAAGACATCACTGATGGACATCTCTACAAGATGAAGCGCAGAGATCTTGCTCTCAAAAAGCATGACATAACAGCAACGTTCAACACTGATGGAAGCCCAGTATTTAACTCTTCAAAATCATCCATATGGCCCATTCAGCTTGTTGTCAACGAGTTACCACCAAAGCTTCGATGGCAACATGTTATTGTTGCAGGACTGTGGTATGGACCCAGCCACCCAAACATGCAAATGTTTCTCCAAGCGTTTGTGCAGGAATTTGAACCATTGTCAAGCAACGGATTTCAATGGGTATATCAAGGGATCACGTACTGCAGCAGAATGTTTGCAATCTGTGCTTGTGTGGATTGGCCAGCCAGAGCCCTACTCCAAAATACAGTGCAATATAATGGTTACTTCGGCTGCAGCTGGTGTTTGCACCCAGGTGTATTAATTGATGGTGAGTAATCAAATCTTACTCAAGTTGTGTATGGCAATTGACATGTTTCATATCTATTGTTGACAGGAACTTCGCAAGTACGCTACTCAACTTTGAATGGGGATGTGGAAGAAAGATCTGACAGCAATATGAGGGAAGACATGGAATCAGCACTGCTGGAAAATTGTACTGTTCGTGGTGTGAAGGGTCCAACTGCTTTGATGAATCTGGTTGGCTTTGATCTCGTCTGGGGCTTCTCACCTGACTATTTGCACAGTTTACTCCTGGGTGTAACACGATACATGGCCGAACTGTGGCTTTCGAATGTCGATAATCTTTACTATATTGGTTCACCTAGAAATTTGAATGTTATTAATGCACGCCTATGTTCCATAAGGATACCACACATTTTCACGAGGTCGCCTAGATCATTAGGATTGCGGAAGTATTGGAAAGCAACGGAATGGAGAAACTGGCTTCTTTATTATAGCATTCCTTGCTTGCAAGATATTCTTCCCACCCAGTATTTACGACACTGGACTATTCTCGTTGAGGCCTCTTTTCTGGCATTGAAAGATGATATTTCCTATGATGAAATAGATCGAATTGATCAATTGCTGAACGAATTTGTTGTAAAAACTCAAACATTATATAGTGCATCTGTTATGACGTCCAACGTTCATCAGCTACTTCACTATGCAAAGGCCATTTTAATGTTTGGCCCAGCTTGGAGTAGATCAACATTTGTTTTTGAGCATAATAATGGGTTTCTTCAGCGTCTCGTCACAGCAGCAAAAGGTGTGGCAATGCAAATATTAAACAGGTTCTGGTTCAAAAGTCAGTTGACATGCTACATTGAGAGCAGTGTTTTAAAAATAAGTAATCGCATTAGAATGGCAATTTCAGATTTTAGCACCTATTCTTTGATTCAAAATTGTGATGTCATTCATCTTAATGGAACTGATATCTATCTTCTTGGGCGCAACATGCACACTGCACATGTCATTCAACAACAGCAATTCCTGTCAGAAATTCTTGATATAGACCATGAAAGTGTAAAATTCTATTCCAGAGTTGTATTGAGCAAAGATGGGAATAACTCGATTTATCACAGTGTGTTATATAGCAGAGCAAGAAAAATGGATAATACTGTTGTTCTCGCATGTGGTGAATATTATAGGCTAAAATCCTTTGTTTTGTATAAAGATTCCACTTCGAATTCACATTGTAAAGCTATAGCGCAGAAGTTAATTGTCAATCGCTCTGATGACCATGATTTGCCTCCTCATATTTTGAGGTGTGAATTTCCACCTGACGATCACTTAACAACATGTATAGACATCAACGACATCAATAGAGTGTGTCTGTTGATCAATGTGGAAGCAGTGAAATATGTTTGCAAAATCCCAAATGCACATGAGCGTGATTGAATATTGCCGTCATAAATACGTGTTTCATGTTTTAATAATATACAGAATAAAATGAATATTGCCATGATAAGTATATGTGTTTCATGTTTTAATAATATATACCGGGTAAAAAGTTTCATTTTTGAATCAGCTAGCTATATATAGCTGGTGTATATATTATTCATATTTTTATACGTAATTGACATGCAAAATAAAAAACATTCATATTACATGGAAAACAACAATACACTCAAATAAAAGATACAGAAATTTCAGAACTCCGAGAACTGTAAATTTACACTTATTAGTTTTTACGCTTTCAATAAACACATAAATGCATTGTGGCCCACATGAAAATATTGCACTATTACACAAATGAGGTGGTGTACATTCACTGTGGTCGATATGGAATCCCCATTAACATTATGTGGACCACATCAAATGTGTTGTCGTCCAGAGAAACTTATATAGCTGGACATGCACTTTAATGTGGACCACAAAATCATTAATGTGGACCACAGAAACCTTCAAGTGGACAACAGATACTTTATTGTGGACCACAGAAACTTTAATGTGGGCCACAAAAACTTTAGTGTCATACAACAGAAACTGTAATGTGGACCACAGCAACCTTAAAGTGGACCACATAAACTTTATTGTGGGCCACAGAAACTTTAATGTGTACCACAGAAACTTTATTGTGGACCACAGAAACTTTAATGCGGGCCACAAAAACTATAGTGTGGTACCACATAAACTTTAATGTGGACCACTTAAACTTTAATGTGGGCCACATATACTTTAATGTGGGCCACTGAAACTTTAATGTGGGCCACATAAAATTTAATGTGGACCACAACAAATCTATTGTGGGCTACTATAAAATTTATAGTGGCATTAGTGGATATTTCCAATAGGGGGAGGGTAGAAATGCGTACTACGGATTAATTTACAGCACACAGGTCAGTCTTTAATATGTATGTAATGAATTATTTTAGATATAAGTTTTTCCGAAATATTAGGTGCAAATTAAGTGAAGATTTTGGAATTAACTTTTGCATACCAAAGACGTATTTTCATTCATAACTCAGAAAGTATTGAAGCGATCGTAATTTAACTTAAACGCGACTTTAGACATGTCAAATATTTGCTACCATCGCAATTTCAAGATTTTTAGAATCGTGCCCTGTGGTCCATTCATCCCCGGTCTCCCTTATCGTATTTTACAATTAAATTTTTTCTAGTAACATATTATCAATTCAGTATAGTATTTATTATATTCTGTTAGAAACAGCAAACGTTGCAGTACAATTTCAGCAATAAAAATAACATTAATTAGTGGTACACATGTTGCTGGAGTGACACTGGTGTTGTTTGGGTCAGGCTGGGAACACACTGTGCAGGGAATGACGTCACAGCCTACAATTGGCCAGGTTGTGATGCCATGGCCTAGGGAATGGCATCACTGCCTGAGTGACGCGTTTGCCTGTAACATATATGTTACAGCGTGTACGAGAAATCCAGTGTGTTTGAAAACAATAAAAAGCAACCACGAGACAAACGCGTTTTCTTCGTTAAATAATAACGGTTTTTTCGAAAAACATCCGTCAACATAAAATAACCGGAAGCTGTTTTAATGTATTACTAACTAGTTTCCACGCCCATAAGTTATGACATTGTACCTAAGTGACCAAGAGAAAAGTAACTAACCAAACATAACCAAAACTAGTTAGTAATATGTACGTTAAAACAGCTTCCGGTTATTTTATGTTCACGGATGTTTTTCAAAAAAACCGTTATTTAACGAAGACAACACGTTCGTCTCGTGGTTGCTTTTTTTGTTTACAAACACACTGGATTTCTCATACACACTGTAACATATACACTATCACATGTACGTGTATACGTTACAACAATTATGTTCCTACAACAAAGAAAAATTATTTCAAGGTTTGTAATTTTATAGTTGCAAACCTTAAAGGACATATATCGTGGTCCAGTTTCTGGTCACAGATTAGAATGATAGTTTTTACATGGAGTTCTACAATAATGTGGAGCGTACTCTAATTTTTTTACAATTTGAGATGCAGTGGTTGTTTTATGAAAAATGTACAAATGGTAGCGTTTTGGTGGCACGTTTTGGTGGCACATACGTCACTGGCACTATGCCAACCACGCCCTATCGCTGATACGTATATGACGTCATGGTCAGCAGTTAGCCAATGGCGTTCAAATTCGTCGTAGTTCTTCAATTCTCGATCACAGGATAAGTAAGGCTAGGAAGAGGGAGGAAGGAATCCGGGGTTTGCCCAAGACTGGGGAAACATGGTGGGATGAGAGCTGTTGGGCTAAGAAGAAAGAGAGTACGAATTTATTGAGCCAGTTTAGAAAAGCCGCAGATGGAGAGGAGAGGCATCAGAAAAGGAGAGTGTATTGTAGAGCAAAGAAGGAGTTTAGAAAATTATGTTAAGAAAAGAAGCAGGAGGAAATGAGAAAGTGGATAGAGCAAGTTAAAGAAGTAAAAACAGAGAATGGTATATGGGAAATGGTTAATAGAGAAGGTAGAGGGAAAATAGAAGGAGTGTCAGACCAAATAGAGAATGAGGCATGGGTTACACATTTTGCGGAATTGTTGGGTGGAGAAGGAGAAGATATTGTGACCGAATATGAGGTGGCAGGGGAAGGAACAGGGAGTAGAATCTCAAGGGATGAAGTTATAAAAGCAATTAGAAAATTAAAAAAGGGAAAGGCGGAAGGTGGGGATGGAATAGAAAATGAAGTATGGATGTATGGGCAGGAAGAATTAATTGGCGATTTGGTGGTTTTATTGAATGAAGTGTGGACAAAGGGAGAAATGCCAAGTGAGTGGAGGAGGGCAATTATATGCCCGATTTATAAAGGGGGAGAGAGAAGTGAGGCAAGAAATTATAGGGG
>JAVBJR010001054.1:0-4010 GCA_031546965.1 Dysgonomonas sp. | reverse complement strand
TTACATCAAATTACAATTGTATAGACCTACTCGAGCTAGGGCGAGTAACCAGTAACGGAATCCCATTAATCTTCAAAGAAGACAGTCAAAAAACCTTAGTGTAAGCGGTAATAAAATCTCAAAAGTCTTCATCGAAGACAGTCAAAGACGTCAAACAGCACAAGCAGCGAGAGAAAGAACCTATAAACAAGAATGTCGAGTTCAAAGTAATCGAATGAGATAAAGAAAAACGTTATTACCAACCAAGTAACAAGAAGAAATCGATCACAAACATCAGCTAAAAGAAAATCAACAAGTTTAAAATTCACAAAGCCAATCATTTTGTATTACATCATTATTGTCTATATTTACCACATTTTCACTCAATGGATGATTAATATTTTCCTCTAAAGCATCAGGAAATACGTTGTTAGTATCATCAGCAATAACAGGAAAAATCTCATGTGAAAAAGACGAAGATCGCATGCATTGTGACTCAAAATCTATCTCAGATTTTTGATCGATTTTCAAAGAGTCTTGTGTCACTCTATGATTGGTTGAACCCTGAATCATATTCACATTGGTCCATTGTCCATGTGTCAGACTCCGATTGGTTAAATTACTATCGAGTCTACATTTTGGTAATGAGCACGGATTTGTTATTAAACTTTCGCTGTTTACATCGCTCTCAACTCTTTTACTCGGAGCGTCATTGCTTTCCGAGTAAGCAGAAACGCTTCTGTTAATGGACTTTTCGTATTGTTCATTTTTCTCATTTATCAAAGTACTAATACTAACATTCGTATATTTGTAAATTTTTTTTCCCAGTTCGAATACATTTTCTTCATCTTCTTTCTCTTCATTTCTTAACTCAGCATCCTTTCTTCTTTTTTCTTCTGTGCATTCTTCACCCTTCACTTTTGTTTCTCTCAAAATAACCATCGACAATGGCTCCTCATTCTCGGAAAATCTTCTCGTCATTTCTCCATATTTAACAATGTCTTTCATCAAACGATCTTCATCAGTTCTGTAATGAGACAAAAAATTATTACTAGAGTATTCCATTTCACAAGTTACTTCACACTGTTCACTAATGTCTCTCGTGATCTTCTTCAGCTCATCACAGGCACTACTTGTAACTTTTTCATTTTTATCAGTAAAACCGATAAAGTCCTCGGGTACATTGTTGTCATCTAAAGTGTTCAATTTCAATCCTTCTTCATTTTCTTCTATCTGGGGTGTATCATTAGTCAATTTTGAAATTGTATTTTCATGATTGACTGAATCATAGGGCACTGGGAAAATCTTAGGAGAGGGGTACTTCCACTGAATTAGTGAACCGCTGCATGGTCCCAACACCGTATTTAAAATTTGTATATTAGGTGTTTTGATGGTTTTAAGAATTTCTACAGTCTCTTTCACATTTAGAAGATTTCTATCTTGAGTTTTCAGCAGGATGCTCATTGTAGCCTTCTGTGGGCTGTGGCTTTTGTTCATTAAATGTCCGCAAAACGTTGACTTGGCCGGATACTTCAGGTGCTCAGTCATCCTAGTTGCAAAGGATCTCCGTGTTTGCCCAATGTATACTCCATTGCAGTCACCACACTCTATCTTGTAAACTCCAGATTGTTGCATCTCTGGTATAGCACTTTTTAATTTGGGCAGCAAAAGTCGTGTGGTATTACTCGCTCCGAACGCAGTCCTAATGCCCTGTTTACGAAGTCTTCTGGCCAGTTCATGATGCATTTTTGAATAGTTGAGTGTCAGCCAGCCTAGCAAAAAACGATCTTCCAGAGTATTAGTTAGTTTACTAATCTGTTGTAGTTCCTTAGTACGTAGAATCTTTCGATGTATACTATCGACCGCTATGGGATCAATGTTGTTGTTAATGCAATTGTTCCTGAGATAAGAGAGTTCGTTCTGCACTTCTTGTTCTTCTAAACCAAATTGGTAAATCCTATGTATTGCTGAATACAAAAAAGCATGTTTGTGATGAACACTGTGATTGGACTTGCCATCTATATGGCGTCCAGCGTACGTAGATTTGCGATAAATGTCAATTTGAAGTTTATTTTCTTCTGGTTTACGTTGAATCGTAAAGTCCAAAAAAGGAATTTTGCCATCCTTTTCTTCTTCTATGGTGAAATTCATTCTAGGGTGGTAATTATTCAGCTTTTTTAGGATATTTGTCATCTCTTCTTTGTTTCCTCTGATAAAGGCCAAAATATCATCGACATAGCGACGCCAGAGAACAATGGGAGTGAATGTTGGGACCAATTCATTCTCCAAAGATTCCATGTAAATTAAGGCCAATATGGCTGCAAGTGGTGAGCCCATGGCTAATCCATCTTTTTGATGGTACAGCTTGTCTCGGAAAATAAAGAAGTTATTATTATTCACTAATCGTATTAATCGAAGGAATTCTTCTATCTTCTTACTTTCCCATTTGTTGTGTAGCATCAGTTTTTTCAAGATCGGGTCTAAGTCAATGATTGGCACACTAGGATACAGTGCATCAACATCAATGGAGAACATAATCAAATTTGCTAGATCCAGCTCCTGACTTTTTAGTTCATGCACCAGCTCTGAGGATTTTGATACATGATATGCCTGATGTCGAATTAATTGGCTTAGTTCCTTGGCAAGGAACTTGGCTAGTCGATACATTGACGAATTCACCGCAGAAACAATTGGTCGAAGAGGAACATCTTTTTTATGTATCTTTGGCAAGCCATACATTTGACTAATTTGTGGATTGCTGAGTACAAGTCGGTCCTTGGCGAACTGATTAGGAAAGATTGATGAAGTATCCTTCAACGCTGTCTTCAATTCCCGCTGTAATTTATTAACAACTTGTAAAGTATCCTTGGAACATTCTACAATGTCACTGGAATCGATATATTCTCGTCCTTTGGCCCAATAGTCTTCAGCATCAAGTATGACTGTTTGGCCTCCTTTGTCCGCTTTCATTACAAGGAGGTCTTTACTTCTCAATTCCTCCTGGCAAGCTCTAAGTTCTGTTTTAGAGAATTGAGTACGATGATCTTTAAATTGATTGGAGTAATTATTTTTAAATTGGTGTTCCTTTAAGTATTCTAGGCAGGTCATCGCTGTCATAGACCTTGTGGTGGAATCGGTGGAGAAATTTTTAATGGCTGTTTCCAAATCTACAATCTCATCTTCCAAGGAGCGATCACGTCCGTGACTGAAGCATAATCCTGTGTTCAGGATGCGCAAAGTATTATCGGATAGCTCAAATTTGCTTAAATTAACTGTGAATGATTTGCTGTCCTGATTTCTTGGTAACGAGTTCGCATTAGTTCTCTCGTTTTTAATTTTCGTCTTTCTCAATTTATTGAACTTTCTGGTCTTCAGCAGTTGTAAGCCCTCTTGTATAGGAAACAAGAGTTGAGACGCAGCTGTGTCAATAGCATTCCAACTACTACCATTGACTCTAGTACACTCTTGCCAGCGATAATAACTCAAACGATCCAATTTCTCTTGCTTGGCATATTTGGCTCTGATTTCATTACGTAGCCAGCACTGCTTTCCTGCTAACAGGCCTCGAATAGCTGCTTTGGACTTATTTTTGCATTTCAAATTGATGAAATTAGGATAAATCTTCGCATGTTTACATGCCAGCAAAAACTTGATATGTGAGGAATTTCTTGCTCGCTTTTCATTTAAAATGATCAGTTCCCTCACTTGCGGATGCATTAGATGATATAATAGTGTAGAGGGTGCAAGTTTGTTGATAATTCTAAGAAGTCGCTCCTTTCTTGCAAATACTTATTTATTAGACAGTTCGTTACCGGTTTCGGCCGAAGGCCATCTTCAGACCTGATTAAAAATTAGATAAAAAGCGAGCTACAATATAAAACTATTAAAAATTACATCAAATTACAATTGTATAGACCTACTCGAGCTAGGGCGAGTAACCAGTAACGGAATCCCATTAATCTTCAAAGAAGACAGTCAAAAAACCTTAGTGTAAGCGGTAATAAAATCTCAAAAGTCTTCATCGAAGACAG
>JAVBJR010000713.1:0-4313 GCA_031546965.1 Dysgonomonas sp. | reverse complement strand
AGCAGAGTGCATTCAGTTAGTAGTATATATGTATTGTTTTATATTACATACATACAGGGTGTTTCAATAGTCAAGTCATGCTGCACGTTTTCTGTAAAAGGTAAATTGGCATATACTCCTCCACGTCAAAATATTAGAATACATTATGCGTTTTGAAATAAACTATACACTTAATGACGATTTGTTTCATGTATATACAGCAATCGTAAAATTCTAATCTGTTAATATACAGTGGGAGTCAAAACTTTCTGGACAAAACGGAAAGGGAGGTAGGGGGCACTGAAACAAACAATTTAAGTCATGTGAATGTATGTCCTCAAGTGTCACCCTAGGGTCCTAGAGGGCACTGAAATGAGATGTGAACACTATGTTCACAGAATTGCACTGTGGACCTTGGCCCAGGTGGACTAGCTGGTTTTGCACAACTGTTGCCCAACCACTGTCCAGTTGTGTAATGTACATGTTGGTGATATCATTCTTAACTGACAATTCCTTTTTGTAACATGGAATCGTTCACCAATGCTGAAATGGCAGACATGCATTTAGCTTATGGGGCAGCGAATGGAAATGCCAGAGCAGCAGTGCGCCTGTACCAGCAAAGGTATATATACCCTAACAGACATGTGCCAAACCATAAGACAATTGCCCGCTTGCACCGGCAATTGTGTGACACTGGAACGTTCAAGGCACAAATGTGTGAAACTGGTCGCCCAAGAAGTACATGAACGCCTGACAATGCTAGATTCATCGTGTAACAGGTTCTCAGGACCCCATCTACAAGCACAAGAGCTGTTGCACGCTGGCTGCGTGTGTCAAGAGTGTTGAAAGAAAACCGTTTACACCCATATCGCATTCGGAGAGTTCAGGCATCGCAACACACCTATTACCCTCCACATGTACAATTTGTGCAGTGGTTTTTGCAGCATGACAAAGTACCTGCACACACGCCCAAGTCCACAACTAACCCTATCGAGAATTTGTGGGAGATAGCTATAAAGTGATCTCAAAAACAACAAACCACTATCTGTTTTGAAATTAAAATCACAACTGCAGTCAATTTGGTCGGATATATATCACCTATACCGATCGAGTGCAAAAAAAACTTGTTCACTCAATGCCACGCATAATCCGAGAGGTAATTGATGCAAAAGGCGGTCCCACCAAGTATATTGATGTTACTTTTAAATAGACTTGCATTGTATCATTATAGATATTGCAGTTAGCCTGAGTATGTTTATAGTACCCTTGATGTTGCTGAGTTCATTATTTCGCGGTCACGGAATACAAGTTTTTATAATATTTTGTCTTCATAAGAAGTATAAACTGTATATTGTTACACATTAACATATTACAATTTTTACGATTGCTGTATACATGAAACAAATCCTCATTAAGTGTAGTTTATTTCTGCCTATGGATATATTAATTGTACCTTTCATATGCATTATTGTATAATTTGACATTAAAGTCAACTTCCAGTTTCAAAACGGATTTATTCTAATGTTTTGGCACGGAGGAGTACATATATTGCATATATTATTCATTCCTTATTCTGAATTAATAATGCATTTTATGAACCAATTATTTATATATATATAACACTATACAATTGAAATGTCTCTTGATCATCACCACAGCTCTATCGACAAAAGTTAAATGAAAGGTGAAACTGACAGGTCTATAATTTACTATCCTGATTTCAATGAAAAATAATACACAACATCGTGACATGCATTTACCTCTTGGCAAAATCTAAGATTTTTTTATATTAATACAAGAGTTTTCAACACTTTAGACAAGTTTAATATAACAGGACAAAGTGCCTATAGCTGCATTACGATTGTTCGCTTATCCCATAGCTGAAATAAATTAGTATAACCGCGCCATCTATATGTGCCTAGTGGTACAAATTCAGCATAGTTCATTGTAACCTAAATTGCACACAAGCTGATTGTGAAAATTGTAAGTATAACTTTTTCTAATTATAACAGCTAGGCTTATTATATTTAACACAACAATGCAATATAAAAATTTAAATAAACAGTACTTTATTTCCATCCGATTATGCCTGCATGCGATAAGAATTATCCATATAATGCTATGCACGGTTATTATAATAATAACATTGCCAGACAACCACGCCCACAACTCCCATTATAATAATAGCACAACTGTTATATACCAGGTGAGTCAGAAGTCCAGTTCATTCTTGTGGTTATGTAAATGAAGCTTGGAGGAACAAAAACACATATGACAGGTATTCACAAGTTGGGAGCCAATCTGATGGTGTACCCATTGGTGACTTTAGACAATGTTATCAAGGTCATTGCAATGCCAGCTGTGCAATTACACAAACGACAATTGTCATTTATTGAACGAATGCATCAAACAGAGTGCAAATCGGACAACCAATGCAAGAGGTATATCAGGAACGATCTGGTTGCTCAGCCCCTGGCAAAAGCTTTCCATGCAGCTAGTTGGTCTCTTCAACACGAACAGTATGCAAATGTCTGCAGACGAAATGCCTACATGAATTCGGAATATGCGGGAGTGCAAGTACGTGCTTCCCTATACAGCATTTGCATACTGCTCGTTCTGCAGAGGCCAACTATCTGGAAAGGTTTTGCCAGGGGCTGCAAAACCATGTTGTTCCTGATAGCTCTTGCATTTCTTGTCCAATTTACACTGTTTCAAGCATTGCGTTCAATAAACGGCAGTTGTGATTTCTGTAATTCATTTTGACCCCATAGCGTCCATAACATCACCTTTAGCATTGCAATGACCTTGATAATATTGTCCAAGGTCACCAATGGCACAAAGTCAGATGGCCCCCAACCTACCTGCTCAATACCTGTCATGTGTGTTTTCATTCCTCCAAGCTTCATTTACATTACCACAAGCATGAACCGGTTTTCTGACTAACCTGGTATAATATTGGTAATGTGTACAAGGCAAAACGATCAATATCATCTCTGGGTCTCATGCATAAAACTGATGCTGCAAAAACACTGCAGCACCATCAGAACGTTACCTCAACAAATATAAATTTGTAAATAAATTCGAACAGAATTAATGCGCATTTGTGATTAAGAAAGCAGTACTTTTGTGCAATTGTGTTCAACGGAATGTACATGCACTATACTTCAAGCATTTGTTTCCTGGTTTATCCCAAATACATTCTATAAGACATTGCCTTTGCTCATTAATAAGTGGTATTTTCAGTACAGTGATCACTTCAGCAAACTGCTCTTTTATCAGTAAATCGATTTTGCGTGCTAATTAAGATTACGAAAGGATCAGTATTTATTCCAAGCAAATTAGTTATCAAAACAATGTTGCGATTTTTTTCTAACTTCGGTTAAAACCAAAAGTTTTTGAGTGGAAGGAAAGATGTTCCTAAATAATCAATAAGAATATTGCCACAAAATTTCATTGAAAATAAATGAATTTTGGATCAAATTATTTTATTAAAGTTTATAATTGATTTCAAACTTTTCAAGAAATGGAGTAGCCAGATAATATATAATATTTCACATGGAACTGCATTAACCTTTGCCACGTCTAAAATTTTAACAAAGATATTGTGCAATGTTTCACGTTCACAAAACATACGCGTTTACTTATACTGCAAAAGGCATATATCGAAACTCCGCCCACCTTTCTTTGACGTCAGCACGTGACGTAAATGCCAATAATTGACAAAACAGCATAACATGAATTATCTCCCTCATCTATTACACCCGTCAACATCAATTGTGCCACATACTGGTCCAGAGTGATTTCAAATGTAGAATTTGTAACTATTTTCAACCAATTCATGCAGGTATAGATTCACTTTGTGAAAGCAGTGTAAATCTCAGGTTAGGAATATAATTATAATTTCTCTAATGAAAAATCTAGTTTTGATGATGCAAATTTTAGTACAAGTAATTAAATTTTTCAAATTGCAACTATATAACAATCTACAGGAATGATGGCAATAATGTAGGCCAGATCCTAACAGCCATATGACAATCAATTGCAACAGCTTGTTCCTTCCAATTTTGAAATAATATTACCCAAGTTGATTTTCACATAATTGTTTTCTGTAATTTAGATCAGTCATCAATTAAGAAAAAACAACACAATGAAATTACGCTCATCAGCAATTACTTGCACACGTTAATGAAATGTTTATTTCTGGAATCAGTTATTAGGGATGCTCTTCAGAAATATCTGGAGAATGATAATTTAATTAAGAACGCCCAGCATGGGTTCAGAAGGGGTAGATCTTGCTTGACAAACTTGTTAGAATTTTTTGAGGTGATCACTAA
>JAVBJR010001142.1:0-11816 GCA_031546965.1 Dysgonomonas sp. | reverse complement strand
TCGAGACCTTGGTTTGCATATCGTAATCAAAAAACCGCGAAGTTTTCTTTACAAGATACTAAAAATCAAGGTCTTTTCCTAATATTTTACCACTAATGTATTGATTATTACAGAATTGTATTTTTTGTCATGTACTTAGACATTATTTATATAATTTTAGTCCGCTTGAGTATTCGGTTACACATCGCGGTGCAAAGGCTGCGATTATGGCTTATTACTATCCGGTTCAAATTCCAATGAAACAGAGTTCATACAAAAACGCTTATAGGTAGGTGCAGGACCATCGTCAAAAATATGTCCTAGATGCGAGTTGCAACGGGCACATTCAACTTCAATTCGCGACATTCCGTAAGAATTATCCTCTTTATAAATGACACTATTTTTTCTTACCGCTTCAAAGAAACTGGGCCAGCCGCAACTGCTTGCAAATTTTGCATCGGAACGAAATAGTTTATTGCCGCATACCGCACAAAAATAAGTTCCTTTGGTATTATTGTCCCAATATTTACCCGTAAAAGCACTTTCCGTACCCTGGTTACGGGCAACTTCGTACAAATCGCGCGACAATATTTTTTTCCATTCGGCATCACTCACTTTTAGTGGTGTAGTATTGGTACGCGAATAGTAAGGATTATTTTTATTTTCTATACCCGTCATGGTGCTTGTTTGTTGAGCATTTCCTTGGCAACCGGTCAGCAACAAAAACATATAGATGGTTATAACAATAGATTTCATAATTGTATATTTTAATTTTTTTCCTTATTTCAACTTATCCTTAAATGCTTTTCTAAACTTCTCGAGCTTAGGCTTTATAACCATCTGACAATATGGAGCCTCTGTATTATTCTCATAATAATTTTGGTGATAATCTTCGGCTTTATAGAACACCTCCGATGGAGAAACCTCCGTTACTATTTTGTTATCGTATGCTTTTTCGTCATCCAAACGTTTGATATAGTATTCTGCCAATTTCTTTTGTTCTGCATTATGATAATAAATAGCCGATCGATACTGAGTGCCTCTGTCGTTATCTTGTCTATTGAGTTGAGTGGGATCGTGTGCTACAAAAAAGGCAGCCAATAATTCGTCGTAAGAAATTTTAGAAGGATCGTAAACAATATTACACGCCTCGGCATGCCCCGTTCTGCCTGTGCAAACTTCTTTGTAGGTTGGATCGGGCAAAGTTCCGCCCGTATAGCCCGAAGTGACAGATAAAACACCGGTCAATTGCTTGAATTGTTCTTCTACACACCAAAAACAGCCGGCTGCAAAAGTGGCAGTGTCGGTTGTTGCCATATTTGTTGTTGTATCTGTTTTTTTTACCTCTTTCATTTCATTCAGAACTTTACTGTTGTTCATATTGGGATGCGATTGCCCACATGACACAAAAGGAAAAGCAAATAATAGAAGAATATATCTGCTAATTTTATAGATAAATTTTTGATAATTAATAGTTTTCATCTCTGTGATTTGTTTGTTTCGGAAAATATTGCAAAAGTATCCAATATCTTCCTGTCAAGTTAGTAATAATTATTGAAATAAAACTATTTAAACACAAAAATCTCAGAGTTTTTCTCACAAAGAACACACTGAAAAGGTTTAATTATGTGTCCTTTGTACTTAAACTTAGCGATCTCTGTGTTTAAACAATTTTCGAAAATTAGACATATCGCATTTATTGAATATTACCTTTAAAGTGTTTAAACAATATATCCTATCGTTTTGTTGAGAGACTACCGACATGATTATTTCTCACACCCTTACAGGTATTCTATAAACTTCTGAATGAGGAGATATTACTTCCCGAATACAGCTTAAAGAATCGGCTAAAATGGGCAGCACTTTCAAATCCCAGTTCAAAAGCAATCTCTTTTGCATACTTATTGGTGTAATGAAGATAACGTTTGGCTTCCATTATTATCCTGTTTTGTATCAATTTGGATGGAGCCGGTTGCTTTAGCATGGCAAAAATATTGCTTAGGGTTTTGGGCGATTTATTTAGTGCCGCTGCATAGAACTTCACTTCGTGCTCCTTTTTAAAATGGCATTCGAGCAATATCGAAAACTTCCGTATGATATCCATCTTTTCTTCGGAAAACTGTTGATAACTTTCGCACTGTTGCTTTGCAGCCCGGGTAGCCTTGATAATCAGAATCTTCAAAAGGCTACGCAGCATCTCTCCCTGAAAGTTATCTTGAGATTGCCATTCTTCAAAAAACAGTCTCTCTAACCGTATCATTGCCTCAATCTCATATGTAGAAAGTGAGATAAACATAGGGTGGTGTATGCCATAAAAAAGAAAACCTGCACAGCCCACTTCCGTATCATGGTTTACAATACAGTAAAATTCTCGGTTAAACTGCCAGGCAATAAGTTGGTCAGGATGTTCAAAGGAGAAGTTTTGATTAGACAACAATGGCAAAATAGTATTAGCCGGCATTGTATAAACAATTTCGTCTATGGCAACAAACTGTGATTCACCTTTATTATATACAAAATTATATACATAAGTATTGGTGAGTGAGGCTGACGGGTTACGCAGACCAACTCCTTTGAGTTGCTCATTGTTCACGTGCATGATGAAACGCCCTAATGTCGATTTTTCTTTATAATTATTTATCATGGTATGTCTCAAATTAGGTTAATTATCTAATTTTGAACTTTCAAGATGTCAGTATTCAAAATAGCGGGCTATTTTCTTGATTTTGCCTGTTTTCCCAGTTCAATAAGTTTATCCCCGTTCACAAAACCCACTTGTTTCAACAGCAATTTTCCTTCGGGACTGAAAAAGAGTAGGGTTGGATAGGTGGTCACATCCCACTTTTCGGCAAATAGTGTGCCTTCGTCTTTATCGGTATCTATGGTATAATTGATGAAATTATTATTGAAGTACGTTGCTGCCTGTTGCTCTTTAAAGGTTTTTGATTTAAGTAATTTGCAGGGACCACACCAAACTGCATAGGCATCTACAAATATATATTTACTGTTTTTTTTAGCTTTAGACAGAATGTCTTCCCATTTACCATCGCTAAATGAGATTTCTTTACCCAATAGCATTTTTTCTTTATTTTGGGCAGATACCTCCCCTCTAGCCGAAATCAATAAGAGGACTAAAGATATAAAAGCTATTTTAAAATGCAATTTATCAATCGCTTTCATTTTATAATTCGTTATAAATTTTACTTGCAACCACTTTCAACAGATCGGGATTGAGGCGTTGTTTAAAATCAGGGTTGATATATTCAAAATGAATGACTCCTTTTTTATCCAAAATAAATACCGAGGGTACAGGAATCAAAAGGTCGGTATCCATTCCGTTAGTAGTTTTAGACAACATTTCGGAATACGCTTCGGGTGCTTTAAAAGCAATACCAAACAGTTTCGATACATTTAGATCTGCATCCGATAGTAGTTTATAACTTAGATGCTCCTTAGATTGAGATTGCATAAGTCCTTCAGGAGCGTCTGTACTAATGGCAAGCAGTTGATAGCCGCTTTTTTCGAGTTCGGGAGCTATTTCCTGTAAGCCTGCAAGTTGCTTGGAGCAAAAGGGACACCAGCCACCTCGATAGAAGATAAGAATAGTAGGTTTCATTGATACAGCCTTGTTCAGATCAAAGTCCTTTCCGTTGGCATCTTTAAGCATCACCATTGGGATAGATTCGCCAACCAGCAAGGGGCTGATATCTTGCGCATTTTCAGGAGCACTATGCATGCATTCGCTCATACACCCCTTTTTTGTCGTTTGTCTTTGTGCATTTGTTTTCAACGATACCATCGATAAGGATAGTACTAATAATACGACTGAAAATAATTTCACATACTTGTTGTTAACTTTGGTAGATTTCATAGCTTATTATTATTAATTATTTAATGATCTTGCTTAATTTTTTATTTCTGTAAATTAAATGGATGAAAGAGGCATTATTCAATCACCGTCTTCCATCCATCTATCATTGCTAATTAAAATTGATTACTGAAGCGTCACTTTTACGATATTGGGAATAGAAGGTAAGGTGGTGAAAGCGTTCGGATTTGGAACTTCTTGAATCACTTTACTTTCCTCGGTTGATGTTACTCCCGCTCCCGGGAACTGGTTTACAGCCGTACCGTTGTCGAACAAGCCAATGCTTGAAGAAATATCTCCTTTTTGCATAGCATCCACGCCATTGCCTTTAGATGCAAAGAACCAATCGTTAGAAAGCCCGTACATGGTTGCAATAGCCAGCCTGTCGCCGTTTGCCACATTTAGTTGTTGTGAAACTTTACCGCCCACTTGACTTCCAACTTTGGGTAACAAGATAGTTGTACTGGCTGCCGGCAAAACGTATACATTTTTTACACCCTTAAATGTTTTAAGATATGCTGCCAATTTGCTGGCATCTCCTTTTTGAGCTAAATCTTTTAATCCTTTAGCACGATCTTTTTCTCCTGTTTTATAAATAGGGTTCTCTATACCATTATATACAACTACCAATACTGGAGATAATGGTGTGAAAATACCTGTCTGTCCTTTAATATATTCGCCCAACACACTATTGTCTCCCATTTCGGCAATCTTGGTTAATCCGTTTACCGATGGTTTACCCACTTCGTACAATGGATTTGGGCTTAACAAATTACCTCCGGCAATGTAAGAAATAGCCCAAACACCGGGACTGAATGGGGTGGGATTGGTAGTACCTCCTGATGTGTTTGTTATAGTCAACATAAAAGTCGAATTACCCTTATACTGTAACATAACTTTCATCAGAGTGGAGGCAGCAGCATACTTGTTTCCTTGCGCATCGGTTGCGATTACTTCCGTAATATTCTTAGGAGTAGTTTCGGCTGTACCGGGACGTGTGATAGTACTTGCCGGAGCTTGATTGATACGGGTTCCGTTGTCCCACAACTTAATTTGGCTCGAAACATCGCCCTCGATCGGAGTACCAGCGTCGGTATACAATTTTATACCGGGATTAGCGGGGGCGAAGAAAAGGTCGTTAGACCAACCATACATAGTTGCAAAAGTGAAAGCCTGCCCTTTTCCTGCTGCAAATTCAATAGAGATAGATTCTCCGGGTTTGATAACAGGTGCTTCTCCGGTATTTCTGAAAGTACCCGACTCTACTAGGGGTTTTGAGTTTAATACATTCTCAACCGTTATGGTTGCTGCTTTTGTTTGGGGCTTCATGTCGTCGTCGTTATCACATGAAGTAACCAAAAGAAGTAGAGCTGCCAGGGATAATCCTGTTAATTTTTTGAATTTCATAATCAAATTTTTATTTTTTAATGATAGAACAAAGGTAACGAGTATCTTTGGCAGTTGAAGTATCTGTATTTCCCTGTGATTTGCCTATATTTCCCTGTGGTTTGCCTATATTTCCCGAAAAGCATTTTTTTTCAATTCGATGGATGCTGTGAGGTGCATAATTGAGTATTTGTATATCATAAAAAGGAGACTTCACCGTTATTATTTGAAGAAAGTATATATCTTAGCTGTCAATAATTTATTCACACCATAACTAAAATTATGTCTCTATTCGAAACCCATTACAAAAATATATATCAACTCTTAGAATACGAAGATTACCCCAATCTTTTGAAGAAGTTGATCGATTTGGCTTTAGATACCGAAAGCCTCTCTTATTACAAAAAAGCAGTATTTCTATTAGATTGGCTCGAATTGAATCAAACCAATATTCCCGAAATAAGGGAACGGTTTAAAATTTTATTGGATGACCTTTTTACCTTTTTGCAAAAAAAAGGAAGTAAACAAGGCGAAAAACTTTTGGTAGTTCAAAATCTGATAAAATCTTATAACCAATCTTACTTTGCTTTAGGACCAATCAGCTTCGATATATCCGAAGGCGAAATTATAGGGTTGGTAGGTGAAAACGGCAACGGAAAAACCACCTTGCTGCGTTCGTTATGTGGTGAGTTGGCTCCCTCCGGCGGTAAAATAGATTATTTGTTTAAATACAAAGATAACTACGATCTCCGTTCTCAATTGATATATATACCGCAACGTACCAAAGATTGGCATGGCACATTGTTGTCTAACCTGCAATTTACGGCAGCTTCGTACGGTATTATGGGCGAAGAAAACGAATATTTAGTTCAATTGATTATAGCCCGTATGGGACTAAGAGGATATCGTAATCTCAACTGGAACAGCTTGTCTTCGGGATATAAGATGAGGTTTGAGTTGGCTCGTATGTTACTTCGTAAGCCCAAACTCTTGCTGATAGATGAGCCTTTGGCTAACCTTGATATTTTGGCACAGCAAGTTGTACTGGATGATTTCAGGGATATAGCCAAATCGCCATTCCGTCCGCTGGGTATAGTTTTGAGTTCGCAGCAATTATATGAGGTCGAAAAAACTTCGGATCGGGTTATCTTCCTCAAAAAAGGACAACCTCAGAACGCAGACATAAAAGAGGGTGTTGCCGAATTTAAAGAGATAGCCAAATTTATAGTAGAATTTGAAAGCGATTGGGGGCAGGAAGAACTTAGAAGAGTATTTTCTGATTTGACATTAGAAAATATGCAACTTAAAGGAGGAACCTATATTGCAATATTTCCCGAAAATGTTTCGCAAGAACAATTTCTGCAAACCATTGTAGACAATCGTATCCCGTTGAATTATTTTAGGAATATTTCCAATTCAACACGTCGCTTCTTCCTTTCGTAACCGGGAGATTCTAAATCAATTATTTATTATTCAGGACTTAAATATTCAGACAATGTTAAAGAAAACTCAACAATATTTGCTGCTAAATTATCCTCTTTTGTGGAATATGAAAGTAGTTCCGGTTCTTTTGGGAACTATTATAATCAATATTCTTTTTTTTGGCGCAGGATATTTATTAACGAAGATAGACTTTACCGATCCATATAGTTATGGCGACTCTTTTGGCGGATCGGTGCTTTTTTATATGGGGGCAGTACTTACAGGAATTTTGCTTTTTATTATTTGGTTGGTGTTTTATTCTAAAAACAATGCCTTTAAATCGTTTTACCCAAAAAGTTGCGGCGGATTGTATTTAGAGTGGATTCTATCGTTCGTTATTATTTTCGGATTCGTATCATTTCCGTATTCATACTATCAGGGTTCTGTTGTCAAGGTAAGATCGTACGTCGGCAAACAAGAGATGATCAAAGCGGTAGAAACTCTTAATATGGTACGAATACTTATTCCTACCGATAAAACCAGTTATTATCAAGAATACCCTGTCGATTATCCTACAGAGTATATGAAGTCTTCGCAACCGGAAAAAGCAGAACCTGTGGACGATGGATCTTCTACAGTTGCAACAGAGGAGACTACATATGTTGACCCCGTAGCATATGCCGAAGCCCATCAAGTAGATTATGCAGATTATCCTAATTTTGCACAACTCTCGTTGCTTAATTATAATTATGGAAATTCGATTTATGTGTCGGAGAAAGCCGACTTTACTGTTCGCGACGGCGAGACTGTGAAGGAATGGTTGAAGCAGCAAAATAAAGAAGAAATCAGTCAATTGATGGACGATTTTCTTGCTCTGCAAAACAAGCACCACCTAACCACCAATTTGACCAAAAGTCAGTGGATGCAGTTGATTTATAATCCGGCAAAATATCCTGTTGGCGATTTTAATCTGATTACATCTCATAATTATGAGAATGAGCAGTCTAAAAGTCGTTATTACTACGGATCGGATCATGCCACAACGGGCTATTACGTTTCTTACGATGAGTTAGATCGTGCCTACAATAAAATAATGGATTCTTATGTTGATGTCGAAGAGAGTATTGCATTCTTTATGATTTCGCTTTGTTTGGCGTTATCTATTTCTTTGCTGGTATTCTCATTCCGATCTACTACCGGAAAGTCATGGTTGATAGCTTTAATATCGATAGGGTTGATTCTATTTATCAATGGCATAGTATCTTTTGCAGTAGCCGCTCCATTTGATGAAGAGGTTGTAGGAGGACTGTTTTATATATTTGTTTTACTGGCGATTTTTGTAGCAGAATTAGTTTTGGTACTGCGAAAAAATATAGATAGAAAAGCAAAAGGCAGATCCGATATCTATATAAATCATCTGATATGGTTTGTGCCTGCTGTACCTGCACTTATTTTTATGGCTATTTATATTGTAGCACATACTCAATATTACTATTATGACAACAGTTCTCACTGGTATAAAATATATCATTATATGGACGAGCATATTGTAGAATTCATTTGGGGAAATATATGCTTAACTTTTGTTTCTATGTGGTTTTTTATCCAATTGCTACTTAGAAAATGGAAAAGTTTACCTGAACAATAATTTTTGTACAATTACTGGGTTAGAAATAAGAAATTTATGGAATCGATAAAAAGTATTCTTATAACTTTAAAATCAATATAACGATGAACATTCTCAAAATTTTTGTCATATTGGCAATTGCCTTTTTTTCGGTTGTTAATGCAAATTCGCAGGAGTCGCAATTTTCACTGGGAGTAAAAGGTGGAGTCAATTTATCTAATGTAGATAACGAAAACTTTAATACTGATGCTAAAGTTGGTTACAAATTTAGTGTTGTTGCCGAATATGGTCTTCCTCAAAATTTCTTTCTGCGTTCGGGATTAGATTTTAATTCAAAAGGGTTTAAATTGGACATGGTGCTTGAAGGAGATAACAACAAAGATGGACTTTTTGGAGACTATCAAACAACCAAATCATCTTGGAATGAGGTGTACTTGCAATTGCCTATAGTGTTGGGTTATAAGATCAGCGTAACCGATGAATTTAAGATAAATTTTGTTGCTGGAGGTTACTTATCATACGGTGTTGGAGGGAAAATAACCGGTAAAGTTGAAGGTTTTCTAGTTACGCCTTCTGGAGAAAAAGGCTATTACAACAGGGAAATCAACGAGAACGTATTTGCAGATAATGTCTTAAAGCGTTTCGATGCCGGTTTAACCGGTGGAGTAGGTGCCGAATACAAATCAATTACATTCGATTTGGGATACGAATATGGTTTATGCAATATTTATCAGGGAAGTAATAGCATCAATAATCGCAATGCTTTTTTTACAGTAGGGTATAAATTCTTTTAAGAAAAAAATGAAAAGAAATATCCGAGGCTGTTCCCGTTTTTGGGAGCAGCTTTTTGCGTTATTGTTTAGATAAGTATTAGGCTCATTCGTTTTATCCTTTCTTAAAACAATCAATACATTTATTACCTATAAAGCAAGATTAAAATTGACACTAAACACTCTAAACAGAACATTTGTAAAGTAGGCTTAACAAAATAGTGTAGTTTTGTTTTCCATGCGTTCCACCGTATGTGATATTGATAAAATATATAAGTAAATAGATGATATTTGAAAGGAAAAGATTTATATTTGTGGGAGAAATGTATCTATCTGTCATTTTTTAAGATCATAAAAAACTAATTATGGAATCGAATCTATATAATTTTGTGCCTATACTAATGCAAGTGGCTTTCGCTGTTATATTTGTGTTTGGCACAATATTTATATCAAACTACTTAGGACCTAAACGTTGGTCATCCAAAAAAAATCAAAATTTTGAGTGTGGAATAGATTCAATAGGAGATGCACGCACTCCTTTTGCCGTTAAATATTTCTTAGTAGCCATTCTATTTGTGCTTTTTGATATCGAAATCATTTTTATGTACCCTTGGGCTATTAATTTCAAAACAATAGGTCTTGCAGGATTGTTAAAGATGGGTGGATTTGTAGCACTCCTTTTAATAGGCTATCTTTATATTGTAAAAAGAAAAGCTTTAGAGTGGGAAAAGTAATTTTTCAATTTGCCAATGAGGTAATTAGCACATCAGCACATTAAAAAATATTAGCACATTAGCTATTGGCACATTAAACAATTAAAATCATGAGTGAATCAACGAAATTAAATATAGCGCCTGCCCCCGAAGGATATACGGGGAATGGTTTTTTCGCTACCAAATTTGATTATGTAATCGGATTGGCTCGGGCTAACTCTATGTGGCCTCTGCCCTTTGCTACATCATGTTGCGGTATCGAATTTATGGCAACAATGGCATCAACTTACGATATGGGACGTTTTGGTGCCGAACGTAACAGCTTCTCTCCACGTCAGGCTGATATGTTGATGGTAATGGGAACTATTTCTAAAAAGATGGGGCCCATTTTGCGTAATGTATACGAGCAAATGGCTGAACCCAAATGGGTTATTGCTGTAGGTGCATGTGCTGCTTCGGGTGGTATTTTCGACACATATTCCGTATTGCAAGGTATTGATAAAGTGATACCTGTAGATGTATATGTAGCAGGTTGCCCTCCTCGTCCCGAACAAATTTTGGACGGTGTAATGCGATTACAGGAAATTGTGAAAAGTGAATCTGTACATCGCCGTGGATCGGAAGTATACAAAGAATTATTAGAATCGTATAAATTTTAAAGCCCCCTCAGTCCCCCAAAGGGGGAAAGCTCTGAGAAAGGTTGTCAACTTGTTTACTATACACTTGTTTACTGAAAAATGGAAACTATCGATATTCAAAATAAAATAACAGAAAAATTTGGTGCAGATGTGCTGAATTTCAGAATGGAACAAGATATTCTGACATTCGAAGCTACACCTTCTGTAATCAAGAATGTAATCCGTTATATGAAAGAAGATGAGGCATTGCGTTTCAACTTTATGACAGACCTTTGCGGAGTACATTACCCCGATAATAATATCGAAGCTCAGTTTGCAGTAGTATATTTGTTGCATAATTGGGTGGATAATGTAAGGGTAAGGGTGAAAACCTTTCTAAGAGGTGACAAAGTCGAAGTCGATACAACAACCGAAATTTTTGCAGCAGCCAATTGGATGGAGCGTGAAACTTATGACTTTTACGGTATTAAGTTTATTGGACATCCCAACTTGAAACGCATTTTGAATGATGACGGAATGACATCGTTCCCCATGCGTAAAGAATATCCGTTAGAAGACTCGGGACGTAGTGACAAGGACGACCGCTTCTTCGGAAGAACAACAAATAATTATGATAAAGTAGACCAGTAAACTAGTTAATTTTTTCACTTGTTTACTTGTAAACTCTCAATAAAAAAAATAAAGACTGAAAATGTCAGACCTATTATTACATCCCGAACACCGCTTTGCGAAAATCTTAAGAGATCATACTCCCGAAGATGGGCGCGAATTGTCGGTTCTAAACTTCGGTCCTACGCATCCATCTACACACGGTGTATTCCAAAATATATTGTTGATGGATGGCGAACGTATCTTGGATGCCGATACTACCGTAGGTTATATACACAGAGCTTTTGAGAAAATAGCGGAAAACAGAGCATTCTATCAGATTACTCCGTTGACCGACCGTATGAACTATTGTTCTGCACCAATCAATAATATGTGTTGGTGGATGACAGTAGAAAAAGCTTTGGGTGTAGAAGTCCCCAAACGAGCACAATACATGCGTGTTATCGTCATGGAGTTGGCACGTATTACCGACCATCTTATCTGTAATGGTATTCTAGGGGTTGATTTAGGTGCATACTCGCCATTCTTATATGTAATGACGTATCGTGAGTTGGTTTACGAAATCTACGAAGAAATTTGTGGAGGTCGTTTAACTACTAACATGGGACGTATTGGCGGTTTCGAAAGAGACTGGAGCGAGGCTGCTTGGCGAAAACTGGACGAGTTTCTCGAAGGTTTCCCAAAAGCATGGGACGAACTCGAAAGAGCCTACCTCCGCAACCGTATATTCATGGATCGTACCATTAATGTAGGTGCAATTTCAGCCGAAAAAGCAATGAACTACGGCTTTACAGGTCCAAACCT
>JAVBJR010000051.1:0-7978 GCA_031546965.1 Dysgonomonas sp. | reverse complement strand
GTCTGTCCTTTTGATATTTCTTGGAAAAGGGCATATCGGACTAAGTAAAATCTGTCTAGTCAATCTTATAATGTAATAATAAATGCAATTAATCAGACGATTTTGGTATTGATTGTTTTATTTGATATGTCATTTGTGGTAGGTGCAACAGCCTCATAAGCACAACATATACGTATAACAGCAATATACAGCACCTAGTGCATAGGCCTTGCAGCACAGAAAAATTACATAAAAATTGTTACTATAACGAATTTTCGTTAAAAAGACTCGTTCCGTATAACAAAACCTCGATATAGAGAAGAAATTGTACGGTCCCCTCATATTCGTTATAAGGAGGTTTGACTGTATATGGAAAAAAAAGTATTCTCCCCGACGGGGAATCGAACCCCGGTCTCCCGCGTGACAGGCGGGGATACTAACCACTATACTATCGAAGACATGTGTGTCTTGTCACAAAGTTTTTCAGAACAGGGTGAACTTGAATTTCTACAATTTCACCAAATTGTTGAAGAGCATACATACTAAATTGAACACAATAAAGGGGAACCTCGTATTAAGAGCATGATTTCGTTCCGGAAATGTGCTCGTAATCCAAAACACTCGTATAGCAAAGCGAATTTCCCCATAAGAAATAATGGAAAATCAGATGATTTGCTCCAAACTAAAAAATATTCATATATGAATGATTATATAATACAAAATGCGTATACAGTATAATTGTTTTATATTTTTATTGTTTAAATTTAATAATTTAAAGTACCTAATCGAGTTTATTAATTATTCCCAGGAAGAACTATTAACAGAATAGCCGCCATCGGTTTGGGGCCATATTGGTAGTACAGTAAGTCGCAGGGGGCTGTTCAAATATTATGTAACGCAAAAATATCACTATTTCCCCCCTCCCCTGTAACGCTGCGTAACGAATCCTTGTAACCCCCCCGTGATATTAGACACTTAGAAGGATCGACGTGACCGTATAACGTAGATAACGCAACATACGTATGACGTTTCATATACCCTTAGACTCCTCCCATTTATCGTGCGATGAAAAGGGAAAAGAGGAGGAGCCTACGGTTAGTGAAACGTCATCCTTATAGCTCATTGGTCGAACGTACGTTGCGTTTCCTACGTTATAGGGTCGCGTCGATCCTTCTCACACTGCCTAGTATCTAACAATTTGTCTATCCCCCCCTCCAAGAAAGAAAAATATTAAATAATTAAAAATAAAATTATACCTGAATTAACATATCACTTTTATATAATTATATATTCACTAAATGTGAAAGAAGTCAATATACAGGGTGTTTCAAAAGTAATAGGACTTCAATAATTGTATAGGTGGTAGATGGTACTAAACTGAACATTTTGAGTATAGGAACCTATTTGTGCCGACATCAATTCAAAAAGTTACGACTGTTGTCATTTCGGAGATTGGTAACATGGGAGTGAACGGAGGTGCCCCTTGCACATAGTTCCTTACAACTTTTCGAATTGACATCGGCACCCCTAGGTTCCTATACTCAAAATGTTCAGTTTAGTACCTTCTACCACCTATACAATTATTGACTATTACTTTTGAAACACCCTGTATAGCTGTCATGGTGGTCTGTTTGCCAGCCATACAAATGACCACATACCACCATCACAGACACCATGAACCATCAGGAACCACTATGGACCAATACATTAGGTGTTATGAAACCTTCACATGATGGGTTATTTCCAATATAGGGACAGTTTTCGATTTAGAATTATTTCAAAAATCTTTTGAAAGTTCAACATGGAGGTCAAAGGTCACGTGCCCATTCGATTCGCCACACCTCATTATTAATAATACCATGTCCATAATATTTTTAACTAAAGTATGCAGCATTGTACAATTACAAAGGAATCGTATTACATGGAACACGTGGCTATACAGATGCATCAACTCAAGGTTATTCTGTTCTAATCAACTTTGTAACAAAACACACACGTCCTCGATAGTATAGTGGTTAGTATCCCCGCCTGTCACGCGGGAGACCGGGGTTCGATTCCCCGTCGGGGAGGATAGTTTTTTTCTTATTTAATTAAGTACTTCTTTAATATTAACCTCGCACTGAGAAACTCAACACATAACCCGAACCTATCTAATTTGAAAGCAACCATTTATACTTATAAATTTTATGACTAAAAATGCTCATATTAAAAAAAGTATATGTCGGAGGACATTTCTGTTTGCAAATTTGGATTTGTCATTAAAAACTACACTAGAGTGCATAATTTCATAATTTTCATACGTCTATTTTTGGAGTTATTATCAAAATTGATGAATTTTGAACTCCCGCTAAGCCTAATTAGCATACGCTTCATATGCCTGCAGAATTGGCAATTATTTTTTAAAGACTAATCCATTTGGGGTTTTACATACTGGATACCCATCAACTACATATTAAATTATCATAATATTCTGGAGTGGTGGGTGAACTCCATGATTTAATTGACATGGAATGGCCCTCATGCATGTATCAAATTCCTAGACTCATTAAAATTCAAAGAAATATACATTTCATTGCAAACACTTTTCTTAATGACTTTAATTTAAAACTTGCACGTTTATATTAATTTAAAATTCCCTGAGTTTTCCAGGTTTTGACAAAATTTTGGCAATTTTAAATTCCCTCAGTTTTCTAGATTTTCTCTGTTGATAGCAACCCAGAAATTTTAAAATTACATTCTTGATATTACCTTGGACTATTACCAAGTGTGGATGATATTACATACACATATATACACACATAATTATTTATTATATAATGTAAATTTTAAAATTCCTTAATTGAGTTTCATCTGAATTTTTATACAGCTAAAATTTAAATAAATTCCTTGATTGTTTTCACATTTTATTAATTTCCCACGTTTCCCAGAATGGAAATGGGAAATAGATTTTGACATAATTTATTATATAATAATACCACATTCCAGATATTCCAGTAGCAACAAAAAAAGCAGATGATCATGATGATCTTGCAATATGGCTATATGCTTGAAAATAAAAAGGGTGCCAAGTTGCTGAATAATATGTCCTCTAAAAATTGAACAGCTATAGAATGAGAGTACTTAATCATCATATATTGATGATTGATCAAAGAAACGGTCAGAGTAAAGAAACAATACGGACCGGGTGAAAATGACGGATGGAAAATAAATGGGGATCATTTGAACGATTTGTACTATGTTGTACCTGCGCATTTTCTAATGGCGTTCCTGGCAACATCCGATCCTTCGGAAATAATCGGTGTCCTTTCATTGTTCGAACCCGGACTTTCACCACCTGATGCTGACATTTATAACACCGATCGATGTCTTCAAGAAGACCTGTTGGATCGCATCAGTAGGCCATGATTTTAGGAGAAAACGCAACCCGTTTCGTCTGCGGATCTTCTCCGAAATAGAAAATTGAGATGCTGCAACGCCATCTTGCGTCACTGCCGAGAAGCTCGGAGAAGCCGCGCAAAGTTTGTTTTATTGAAACGCATCACCGATCTTCAGCATATCACCGCGCGGGCCGGATTATCTTCCGTAATTTCGATTAATTCAAGTTTGGCTAGGTTAAAGTTCATATTAGGTCAGGTTAAAGTTCACATCGGATTAGATTCAAGTCAATCATAGGTTCAATTAAAGTTCTTATTAGGTTAATTTAGATTAAATATCTAAAAATCTGAAAAACGACGATCCGGAGTGTTAGCTGAAGATCCGCAATACGCTTGTAGAAAACAATATTCACGAGCTGAAAGGGGGCATCCAAATATTATGTCGCGGATATTTGTACATCTCTTCCGAATTTATAACACACGCAACTACAAATTTCAAAGTCTTTGATATTTTAATCAGTCATACTGAAACCTCTCCAACAGTGTTGAAATAAGTCTTAAAATTATCTCTGACGTCATTAGCCGATTGAGAATAATTTTTTGACGTGTATGGTTGTAATCTTAAATTATAAATTTGACCAACATCCCTCCAATGTCCTCTTGAGATTTCCCTCGTCAATGGATCCTCTTGATCAACAAATCCACTGGGAATATAGAGACTGTAAAGAATTTCACAAATAATTTTACCGACAGCCGGACGCGGAAACAATCTCAAATTTTGTTGTAAATTATTATATATGGAAACCTTTTCGTTGTTTCCAATCCACAGAGGTAATTGTGTAACAGCATACAGGCTTTAATAACATTCTCAGCATTCTCCGCTTTCATGTAGATCCTATCCATAAGTACACGCCACCTCGCGACCAAAACACCGAAAGCGTTTTCCATCACTCGCATCGGCCGGCTTATTCTGAAAAATGTATAAAATATTATTGTAATACGTATTAAAGGTGAACTGACAGGGTAAATTTCTTACAACCGATTTCTCTGAAAATTTTCCTATGCATGGACAACATGTATTTGCATATGTCCAATTTTTTTCTAATTTTTCCACCGATTCGTTTTTTTTTAATACAAATTTACTCTAAAATAGGTCCTCAAAAGCGAGCTAAAAAGTCCTCACACTGTCAAAATTTACATCCGGGCCTGTGCGTATGGCACGCCACTTTCACCAAAACGTGTTAAATGCCTATCGGCTACATACAGGTGGCTTCCCCACTTCATATGCTGGAACAAACCCTCCATACTAGAATTTTCCCCCTCCTAGCCTCTCTGCACAGGCCCAAAAACACACAAACTTCAATCTGTTAAAACTCTTTTAATAGATTTAAAAAAAAAGAAAAGAAATGAACTCATAGTTTTAATTTTAATCATTCTTTCTACAGTCCAAATATCATGTTGTGTTACAAAACCCTGTCAGTTCACCTTTAAATTATGAAACATATTCCACATGGTTACAAATAACAACCTGTAGTTGAATATATTTTGTTCCACCGTTAAATTATCACCGCGGTAAGGCTGCATTACGTTCGGTAGCAGCGGGAACGTTTCGTCCGCTACGAACACGTGCGGCAACAATATATTGCTGTCATTTTCTTGGCAAGGTGGTAAATTCAAACTTGAAGACAGCAGCTGAGAAAATAATTTATCCCATTTTAACTTATTATTTTTCAAAGCTCATTGGTTTGAATTAAATTTGAAAGTTTAGCGGTTACTTTTTGGCCTAACGCGCTTTGCCCAAATATCTCGCCGTCACTTTTTGATCCTCCACTTCCAATACTAACAGTTGTGAATTGATACATTGCATCGCAACTGGCAAGTACAGCCAATGAGAAGAAGCCTTTATAGTTGTAGTAATGGAGGTCATTCGTACGGGGTTTGGATATGGCGAAGTGTTTGCCGGCGATGACGCCGACGCAGTTTGGGAAATGGCAAGTTTTGTGGAAATCTTGGGAGATTCTGGTCCAATCTTCAGTGTTTGGCATCGAAAGTAACATCGGTTGGAGTACTGTAATGATTGCCTTGCAGGTTTCTTGGATGATTACGCAGACCGTACTGCGTCCAACTCTGTAGTCCTTCGCGATCGACTTTTGCATATCACCACTGGCAAGGTACCTGAATTATTGAATTATTTCAATACAAATGTATGTATTTAAACATACATATACTTATATTATGTGCATACATATGCAACTGTTACAATTTGAAATATTAATTAATTAATTGAGGAAAAGTTTCTGCAAAAGTTTGTACAGAAATTTAGAAATATCTCCAATTAAACTGTCTGCAAAATATTCCTACAAAGAAAATCTTATTTTTGTGCTTAATTTTATTTCTTAAAGGTGAACTGATAGGGTAAAATTATTGCAACCGATTTCTCTGAAAACTTTCGTATGCATGAACAACATGTATTTGCAAATGTCCATTTTTTGTCTAATTTTTCCACTGATTGTTTTTTTAAAATAAAAATTGGCAAATTTGCCCTAAAATAGGTCCTCAAAAGTCCTCCACTGGCTTATTTACGAAATTTATAGGCTATAGGGATCGTCAGCCTTTAGGGATCACTGTTTGGATTTTTAGGTTTGGTTAAGTTAGGTTAGGTTAGGTCAGGTTAGGTTAGGTCAAGTTAGGTTAGGTTAGTTTAGGTTAGGTTAGGTTAGTTTAGGTTAGGTTAGTTTAGGTTAGTTTGGGGGGAACAACGGCTCGTAGCCAATTTGCCACTTTCGCTCCAGCGATCCCTAAAGGCTGACGATCCCTATAGCCCATAAAGTATGTAATATCGCCTCACACTGTCAAAATTTACATCCGGGACAGTGCGTATGGCATGCCACTTGCACCAAATGCCTATTGGCTATATACAGGTGGCTTCCCCACTTCATATGCTGGAACAAACTCTCCATACTAGAATTTGCTCCCCCCCCTAGCCTCTCTGCACAGGCCCAAAAACACACTAACTTCAATCTGTTAAAACACTTTCAATATATTTTTAAAAAAGAAAAGAAATGAACTCATAGTTTTAATTTTAATCATTCTTTCTACAGTCCGAATATCATGGGGTGTTACAAAACAGTGTCAGTTCACCTTTAAATACATTTTATCCACAATAGTCCTTTTAATTGTCAGGCTTTGTTAGCCATTACACCAGTCATACACCTTTTATCTTGTTAAATTTGCATATACTAACATTGAAATTCTGTGTATTATTTTGTGTAATATTATATATACCCCAATGTTAGCATCAATCTTTCTGCTTCTGGGATTGGTTCTCGGACAGTGTCCTTCTTGGTCAGCAAAGGTCCAATCAATTTCAAGAATTCTTCAAATGCAGCAGGAGTGAAACGAAATGTTTGGAAAAAATAATTTGGGTCATCCTTCAACATGTTGGGCACCTGTGTTTGGCGAAATAACCATTTTGTTCAATTAGTAGGTAATTTGAATTACGTATACTGGAATAGATATGTCTTATATTATTTATGCGTACGTACCGCTAAATAAAAAACCCCAGCTTCTTTTCTCTTTTGCAAAAATGGCCGTACCCAATAACGTCGGCGTTTACGTTTCATGAAATATTCACCAACAACAAGCAGCATTAATAAACATATCTGCCGTCTTCTCATTCTCCTTCGTAAAATTATTCGCTGAATGCAATCCATTTTCCTTTCTGTAATCGCGATCACAGTTTCAAATCATCCGCAAACACTAGCGACTGACTCGATTTATGCTGCAGTTGCTAGAACAAGACGACAGATGTCGCGACTATCGCAGCGAGCCCTTCATACGTAGAAAACGGTCAATTTAAATTTGGAAGCCATCTTGATGCTTCTGCTCCTTTAATTTTACTGGCGAGTTTGATGTATCACGTGGTAATGGACGCCGTTTTGATGTTTTCGTAAGAAATGAGGAAAATTTGTCCTTACCAGAATATGATGGAAATAGTGATGTTGATGAATTTCTTATGGAATTTGAGGCTGTAGGGCATGCAGAAAGGCTAAACAAAGAAGAACAGGCTATTTTAGCTTTCTATAGAAAGCTATTTTAGACAGTTGCAAGGGACAGCTAGAAAATGGTATTTATTAATGGATCAAGCATCAAGATTATTGGAAATGAATTGGGATGAAATAAAATCAGAATTAATAAAAGCATTTTGTCCTGAAGATTTTCAAGCAGATTTGATAAGGAAATTGATGACCAGAGTGCAAACTGAAGGGGAATCCATACAGGATTACTGGATGGTGAAAAACGGGGTCATTTAAAGAGTGGTGTTAACAAAAATCCAACAGTAGGTTTTACTCCCGCAGTGATCACTGGATCTGTCGGAACTGCAGACATCTGAGACGGAATCCAAACTATTTGCTCAGTTCCTTTGAATGGCTAATTTGATTTTGAATCTCTTGCCGGCACTGTATTCAGCGAGGTATTTTACATTGGAAAAATTAAGGTTAACAAAAATCCAGCAGCAGGTTTTACTCCCGCAGTGATCACTGGATCTGTCGGAACAGCAGACAACTGAGACGGAATCCAACATATTTGCTCAGTTCCTTTGAACGGCTAATTTGATTTTGAAT
>JAVBJR010000377.1:0-6728 GCA_031546965.1 Dysgonomonas sp. | reverse complement strand
TGCACGCCTGGATATCATTTGACGAAAAGTGTGATGCATTGTCAGTGTGATGAAAAGAACCTGTGGCGAATTATGTGATGGTACGTGTGTGGGGATTAGAAATGTGACGAATTGGCAGTGACCAGAACACACTGAACCGAGGGATTTGTGCTGACTGGACACCATTGCATGCACCATCCCTTGATGTGTACAGAGCATGGCCACTGTACAGGGACTGTATATTAAAGACCATGTGGGCAATCACACACATCAATTGTGTTTTGTGAACCACATTGATTCCATAAGCCAATTAAAATCACTGGTTACATGTGCAGTTGCATGATACTCTGTCTGGTAATTAATTGTGGACAAGCCACATGCAATGTACAAAATTGTTACCTTCTACAAAGAATTGTACATTAAGTGCTTGTATGTACATATATGTTACAGTGAGTTTAGGTAATATCCGTGAGTTTAACGAAGTGATGTCATTCCAACAATGATTGTTTGCCTGCACCAATTGTCTGAACGAAGTTGGCAGAACATCTAAATGATTTGGTTAGTTTAGCTTAGGTCAGGCTAGCTTAGATTATGTTTAATTACGTTATCAAAACCCATGTATTATGTAAACTCACTGACTTATTAGCTGAACTCACTGTAACATATACACAGTGAAGCCTGTGTATGTTGCCCACTCATGGTTCCAAAAAATCTGGTCAAGTTAAACGGGTTGACAACAACTCTTACTGTAATATTTTGTATTTCATTTTTGTGGCAGCGTATTTAACGAATTCTCCCTATTAATTACGAAATCTGTACGTGTTTCCAGATAAGTAATTAAGCAATATCCCATGTTCTGAAATCACGGGTTTTCAGGGACACAGTTCACAATTTAGATTCCTTATCCAGAAATATCGGGTTTAATTCAGTGACATAATCAATGAGTTGGCCATGTTCTGAAATCTACGGTTGTGTTGATACAGTTAACAAATTTTCCCTATTTTGAGATGTCTGCATGGTAATTGCAAGGATATTCTGAAATCTCCAAATGGCAGGGACCTAATAAACGAATATTCCCTATGTGGTCGGGCGCATTCGACGCAGAATGCAAATACGCGTTTTTTCAACTATACGCTGCCGCGTAATACGCTAAAATACGCGTACGCGGAGTAAAAAACACTATAAAAACACGACTTCTGGTCAACTTCACCATAATAGCATTTGGGAGAAGCGTCGTAGTTTAAATTGCAATGGGGCGTTTACATTTGTCACTGAAACTTGGTAATTCGTTAATTGTGTCACTTCCATCACGAATTCGTTAATTACTTTACTGAAAAACATTTTAGAATACGGAGAATTCGTTAATTATGTCCCTACAAGTGAAGATTTGAGAACAGGGATACTTCGTTAATTATGTCCCTGACCGCGGGTTTCAAAATAGGGAATATTTGGTTATTATGTCACTACCATCTGGAGATTTCAGAATATGAAGAATCTGTTAATTATGTTCCTGCAACCGAAGATTTCAGAACGGGGATACCTATCACTATTCGCATATAAATTGAAATAAAAGCTAGCGGTCCTCGCCACTTCATCGTTGTTAAAATTAATTATTACCGTAGACAGAGTACAACAGCTAATAACTACTATTCCTTGGTGTAGTTCATTAGTTGTAACATCAGTTCCAATAATTAAGACGAGGGAAAAGAAAAAAAAACTGGAGTGTGGAAACCATTACCTTCACCCGTACCCTCCGACAGTGTGACGTCTTTGTGGCTGCTGAGTGAATTAAAACGCCAGTTTTTATACTAATTCTCTTAATTTCCCGACCAATCATAGCGGTTTTATTTTATTTGGCCTACGTGACTTTTGAAAACAGGTCGAAACTCGAAACAGTTGATTATTCGCAGTTGCGAAACTCCTGATTGCTAGAGCAGCATTCAAAATTCCATAAATTAAACTCGAAAATGGCCTCACTACGTCACGCAAATGCATCGGCCAATTACTACGTTGTTGCTGGGCGTCCACTAGGCGCGAACGCGGTCCGTACGCGCCGCGTTTTCGTTCTGCGCATGCGCAACGTGACATCATTTCCGACCGCTATACGCTATCGGTACTTGGTGCGAAGCGTACGCGCAGATACTTGCCCAAGGTATCCAGGCGGTCGCGGTTGGCGTACGGTTGAACCGCAGCCCATGCGCAGCCAATCAGAGCCCGCCACTGCTTCTGCGATTGGTCGAAGCAGAGTGCTGCAAAGTGGCAACAGATGGCGCTGGGCTACAACACGTGACCAATCGCCCCGCTCAGGCTCCGCTGCAGTGTACACCAATACAGCGTTTTCCAGCGCGTTTAGCAGCGCGAATGATACGTTTTCGAGCGCGTACGCTTCGCTTCGCCTCTAGTGGACGCCTAGCATTACATGCCACGTCGTTGGTGAGGTCGCATCAACTCGGATCGCGGTAACACGTCATCGACACCGTTTACATTACAGTAGTTAAATCGGTGACGCCCCCTCGTAATACGCATTTTCATTGGGTGCTTTGTTGTGAGTCAGCCGGGTCATGTGACGTCACTGATGGCGCATGCGCTATGGATCCGAATACGTCTGGAGACGTAATAATCTACGCCTTCCAGACGTGTTGTAATGCATCGTCTGCACACGTTTTAAATACAACAAACGTTTACATGTGTCGAAATATAACGATCGCAGACGTAATATTTCGACCATGTAAACGTAGTAATTTAATGAAACGCGAGATGGCGATCTACGGCGATTGTGATTCGCCTTCAATTTCCTTCAACTAAACGCACCAAATTTGAACCTGAATTATGGCGCTTATCAGCTGTGTGACAGATCATAAGATCTGTTGCTTTCGAGTATCTTTTACCGTGTTTTAAAGTCGCTCTCAAACAAACACTACGAATTTATAAACATCCATCGACAGTCGGTACTTATCGAACGCCAAAAACCGTTGGATGCCAGTGTCGCCCTCTGGCGACAGGAGAGTGAAACGCCGTAATGGAACGCGAAAATTTAAATTCAAAAATAGCAAATTCTATTTTGTATTTGACATTTCTCCACGATGAAATTCAATAATGAAACCGTCAAATTCACTGACATCGACTTATATGGAGATAAAAAAAACAGCCCGGAAGGATTTGTAACGTGTTTTACGGAGTTTTAGTTATTTTTTTCAAAGAAAATGGTATCACAAATTTAAATATTTATTGCAGCAAACCAAAATCATGAAATAATAAACACCTTTGACCTAACCTAACTTCTGTAATACATAGAATACAAACGTTACCGTAGCTACCTTGTTACATATAGTAATTCTCCATTCATTATAAATTGAATACCAGACTTTTAATAAACAAAACCGAACCTAACCTAACCTAACCTAACCTAACCTAACCTGTTGTGTAGTCATGCTTACTGCGGGGTTCGCCCCCCCCCAACCACCCCCCTACAAATACCTAACCTAACATGTGATTGTTATTTTACTGCATTGTGTAATTAAACCTTAACTTATAAAACCTAAGCTAGCCTTTACCCGTATGTTACCTAAACAGTTTATGAAGTGTATAATTATGCTGTAATTTGTAAGAAATATGTAATAATTCTATTTAATCTGACCTCATGTTTATTATTTGTATAATTATTTGGTAATTTACAAGAAATGTATTCATTAACCTGACCTAACCTAGCGATTATTACTTGTATTATTATTAGTTCATCATTTGTAATATAGAATCAGCATTTCATAATTGTAATCAACCTGACGTAAACTGTTTATTTATGAATTGTATTATTATTATTTCATCATTTTTAATAAAGAATAAATATGTAATAATGATCATTAACCTAACTTAACCTAGCAATTATTACTTGTATTATTATTAGTTCATCATTTGTAATAAAGAATCGGTATTGAATAATTATTCTGCACCTTCACACTTATGTTTATTAACAACTTCTGTCTTGTTTCTTTGCCCTTGTGGTCGTCAAATTAGTTCCATATTATGCACGAATGGCGTGTTGATGAATACGTCTATCTGGCATCTAAACACCTGCAAGCGCCACCTGTATTCAAAAGAAATAAACGAAACTTTAATGTCATTCAAACCTGTACAATTAATATACGGTAACTGGAGCGCTTTTACCGATACATACGCTGAATGCGTCTCTCAACTGAACTGCTGCAAGCGCCAACTATATTAATATAAAATTTGTAATAAACAATAAATATTTAATCATTATCATTAACCTGACCTAACCTAGCAATTATTACTTGTATTATTATTTAGTTCATCATTTGTAATAAACAATCAGTATTGAATAATTATTCTGGACATTAACACTTACGTTTATTACCACCTTCTGTCTTGTTTCTTTGCTTGTGGTCATCAAATTGGTTACATATTACATACGAACCCTTACAGAAAAGATATTCTGGTCAGATCTGAGAGATTGCTATCAGATCTGACACCAGATCTGACAACGTCAGATATAATCCATAATCATATCTGATGTTAAAAAAACTACTTTACATAGCAGACATGGTTTACCCTGAATTATTACTGTGTTGAATTTACTTAATCTTTTTATACATTTATTATCGTTTTATATGTTAGATTAATTATATATACGTTATAAATCATAATATACAGGATATTGGAAAGATAGTGACAATTGTTAGAAATAACATACTCTGCTACGAATGGAATTCAATTTTGAGCAATATATTAATTTACATAAATTATTCTGTAGCTTCATATATGGTCTAATCTGCCCAGATCTGAAATAGTGTCGCATTTGCATATATTATAATTATTTCAAAATTTGTAATGAGATGACAAATCTTATTATATACACGTGTTGTAGTTTGTTTTGCATTGCATTGAAAATGTAATTTAAGAAAATATATACCCAAATGCGATGTTCCAATTGAATTATCAAATTGCTATGTATGAAATTTCATACATAGCACTTTCACAAAGCTCGATATCACAATTTCAGTTACTAAAAAACCTTTATAATGCAGTTTTAAACAAACATACATAATGAATTTCATGCTTATAACTCAGATGTGGAAAGAATTAAAATTATTTTCAGTTACCTACCGTGTTTGACATTAGTAATTGTTATTCCTATTGGTTTTTCATATACATGCAGATTTTCCGTATGTTTGAAACGATTTATATTTACAAATATAAATAAAATGGAAATTAGCAATAAATTTAATATCAGTGAGCTTAGTAGTTACATGAAATCAATTTCATTTAAATGCATCAATGGAACAAGTCTGCATTAATTTTACAAAATAAATAAGGAATTATATTTCTAATTTCAATTCAGGTATTTATTTTATGTAACATTACAATTCAGCATTAACACAACATTTTATAACTGCACATAAAAGTGTGCAAAGCACACACACAAGCAATAATAATAACCATGAATGCCTGCATAATCACAGGTTACACTCGTATTCATTTGGCAATATGCACAATACATTTAAAACACGAAAACATTTTGACAAAATGCTATCTACTGGTATTACTTTTACAATACTATTATCTCGAATAATGCTTTTTAGCAAACGTGTTTGTGCTGTGGTTTCACGGTTTGAGAATGCTGCGGGACCAATATCATAAACATTAACCACGGCAAGATTAGTTACTGACCGAACACTGCAAAATATTGCGATGGACCCATATTCTAACTGATCATTTGAACCGAGAAAGGAAATAATACAGTTACAATGTTTTTTTTTCACGAACATACTTCTCACATGAGTATATTTGTCCACTATGTAATACACGTAGGTAAACTGACACATCACATGGCAGAACATTGTAGCCGACAGCTAATGATATTTTCCGCAAAATAGTGGGAGTTAGATATGACTTTTGCGAACGCCCAAGAAAGTGTACAGATCTGTTGGTAACAGAATCACAGCCGGATGAGTTACAAAATATGTTGTCAATAAATTTATTGGAAATTGGCACTTCGATATTTTTCATTATTGAAATGCTATGGATTACTCGTATCATTTGACTCAACTGCTTTTCTACTGCTTGCGTTCCCCTAATCAAGCGCATAACCTGTCCATTATTGTGTTCAAAAGAAAAAGTTGAATGAGCCCACAATGGCCCCCAGCTTTTAACATTTTTTGCCAAATGCGTCAATTGGTGTGCGTTGTACGTACAAAATGAACTGTTATATAACACGGGCAACTTCTCAACAAATGCTCTTAGAAGCAAATCTGCAAGTTCAATATCACAGGGCATTATAGAATCCAAGAGCAACAAACTAATGCCGATAACTAACAACATAAAATGCTCAAAAAATTTATTAGGTAGAATTCCTTCCAGTGCTGGAAGGCTATAAAACAGCAACCACGCTCGCCACTCTGCTGCTTTCCACATTTTCCGAGCTGCAATATCTCTTGGCACGCGTGTGAAGGAACTAGGAGGTCTGATGTCAAGTAAGATGTCATTAATCACCATTGCTGAGCGACCAATATACCATGGCTGGTGGGAATTGTTCGAATCCATCCACGCAAATGCTAGCGTTCGTGTTTCACCTTGTAAAACACAATGCGTATAGTCATGTACGAAGCTGGTTCCAACGTCAAAGTTTGGCAGAAGCTGCAAATATGTAGGCCCTTTTACTCCTTTCACAGGTTTGCCCAAATTCACCGCTTCTTCTGCTTGCATCAACATTCTTTGCGAGGACCGTAGAG
>JAVBJR010001269.1:0-2866 GCA_031546965.1 Dysgonomonas sp. | reverse complement strand
TTTCAAAATTACTAAATCAAGCATTTCCGTGCAAATTTGATGGTGCTGAACAACTTTCCAATTGACACATGTCACCTATCTCTTCCGGTTAAGGAATTAGACTTCCAATGACCTTGAAATCGCAGTCCAAGGTCATTCCCGTCATGCCAAGTTGATGGCCCATTTCATAATGATCCTTTCCCCACTCAGTGTCCAATCATGTATTGTGCATATTTACCGAGTTATTTTTGAAAAATCGGGACTTTTGTTCCACCCTGTATATATGTATTTCACAAATATTATTCGAATCAATAAAACGCTTGTAATTAATTACGGGCAAAAATTATTTCAAAATCGGCGATAGCCTGAAGTCATGTTGTGGATGGCTCACGCAACCCTCCCCTTGAAAGTATTGCCACCCAGTCGTATTTGTCATGCCCGGTGATGGGTAGATGCCCAGTTGGAGTTGCCAATGTTCTGTCGTAATTTATGCATCGAAATGCAACATAGCCCGCGACGTATTTCAAGGCTTCTCTGCCACAGTCCACAATTTCACATGTTGGTGAAAATGTTGTTTCGACATCTGAGCCCAAAACCACTGGTTCTCCATCCATCAAACTATCTTCTGGTGTGACACATTCAGTGACTATGGAATTCATAACGTGGTGTTCTGGGTCATCTTCCACTCGTATAAACAATTCATGCATCATAAATGTCAAGTCCTGGTTGTCATTGTCTTCATCTGGTTCGTCGTGTGTAATTTCTGCAGCAACAGAAGCATTCATTGAAATCATGGTCTCTGCATTTCCAGATGTAAGAATAAGTAGGCATATCCGATTGCGAACTTCTGTTGCTTGCGGGTGATTGTAAAAGCCTCCCAGCCTGCGGATCCGTGAAAAAAGTTTTTCGAGGCAGTCTTGGTTTAACCGAGCTGTCAGCAAATATCTTCCATTGTGGTGGTTAACATAGTCGCGATGCAATCCACGCAGTGATTCAATGCTGGTGACTAGGCCACGTTGAAAGGGTAAAAGAGTCTTCACGTTTCCAACTCGTAATTTCAAAACTGCTTTTTTCATTTTTTCCAAAATTTCGTTCTGGTAGGGAAATCTATCTTGGCCAAATGAACTCTTCATCTTGTTCGTATTGTGAATATGTACCCTCGAATTTAGAATGTCGAAGCCATCGTTGATGGTGCTGAAAAACTGTGCCATTTCTTTCTTGCCTAATACATATTCAAGTGCCTTTGCGGTTCGGTTAGAAAACAGCTGAGCTGCTACACGGACATTTTGTCGAGCTCTTCCGGAAACACTTAAATGGTGACTTGTCATTTTAAAACAAATTTTAAATTCTCCAGCATCCTTTTCCAGGAGCTCCTGTATAACATCTTTTTTAATTATTGTCCCATCTTCCAATTTCAATCCGGAGTCCAAAAAGTGGTTTCGAAGAAGCTTAATAAGGTGTGGGACATCGTAGAACACCCACACTCTTGTGTTTGCATTGCTGGGATGCTGAAAAAATGTCTTGTTTAGAGTTATGCCTAAGTCAGTGAATGCTCTTTGGTTCTTGGGCCCCATATCACTAATAACTCCTACAACGTGGATATTTTTTTCTTCAGGTGCAGTAATTATCTTTTTCAATAGGTTGCCAGTCATTGGAGTGTCAAACTCATAAAATATCGGTTGTTTCCATTTAGCAGTTAAACTTCGAGCCATTACAACCTGGACATTACTAAAAGGCCAATCCTTTGTCATAACACAGCCTTGAGTCAATGCTTATTTCATCAAATGACAAAATACACAGCCTGTCACTGGGTATTTTTCCTCTGATTGTAGTTTCCATGAGTGTTAGTACTTGATCCAAGATCCCAGGTTTGCATGTGAAAATTCTTGCCCACTCCCGAAGAGTTGTGACAGAGGGAAATGGAAATCCAATTTTGCGTTGGTATTCATACGATGTAACTCCTTGCACACACAATACAAGGCTAGCTGCAATGTCTTCTGTGTCCTAATTGACACGCTTTCTTCCTTTCTTCTTGGGGGATTTTACCAAGTAACACAATTGACCTGGGGTAAATATTTTGCTGACTTTTGTAGCAATTAAGGTAGCATTTTTGGTCACCCATGCAGCATGCTTTCCAGTTTTCAATGAAGCTGCTTCATCCCTTTTCGATTTCGCTTTTATTAAAAGTTTTCTCCCATTTTTTGGACGCTATCTAATTCCAGCTTCTGGCAGAGTGAATCTCTGTCTTGTTTCAGGTGTTTCACATCAACTTGCAGGTGGTTGTTCTTTTCGAACAGATGATTGTTTTGGTCTTTCAAAACGGCTGCTTCTTTGCGTAACGTTTGCAGTTCCGTTTCCATTAACTTGATCTTCTTTGCCATTAATTCATGTTCTTCATCTCGGAGATCAGTGTTGGTTGTTTGGTCACGGTGCCGCTTTATGGGAGATATGGTGTTCATCAGTTCGCAAACTTCTTTTCTTGCATTTCGCTGTTTATAACGACTGCTTCTGCTGATTGTCTATTGCAATTCGGAGAAAGGTATCCTATTTTCTACATTTTCATTGTCTGGTGGGTCTGATATTGGTGATTTTAGCATATTCCTTTCAAGATCTTCATCCTTTGAAATTTGAGGAACATGTTTTTTAAGGTTCACTGTTGGTACTGCCAAGTTTTTAGAAAATTTGACGTTCACGTCAGTTTTTCTACTAAACATAAGTTGAATAAATTTCTCCCCCATGTAAAGGATAAAATTGAAAAATTGAAAAATTCTGGTGTTTATAAAGTTGAATGTGGCGATTGCTCGAATGTTTATGTTGGCCAAACTCGAAGAAGCTTTGAAACTAGATTCCAGGAACACTTGAAATATCCTGCTATTTCTACTTTCTG
>JAVBJR010000001.1:0-3703 GCA_031546965.1 Dysgonomonas sp. | reverse complement strand
GAGCACATGCGCATCACTGGAAACTATCAGAGATCAGCAAGTGGGGGTCGGCCATCCAGAAGATCTTCTCAGAACATGTTTCAAGCCCGAGCTGACAAGGTAGGAAAAGGAAACCTTCCTGAGCCTGAAAGCATGGAAGTGGATGGGGCCAGGACTGAGAAGGAAAGACGACGGATAGCAGGGTTGTGTTTCTATTGTGGTCTCTAAGGCCATTCCATAAGAGATTGTCGAACCCTGCGGCGGAAACAAGACAACAATTGTGAACAGAACAGGAAGGGACATGGTGACACCCGAGCAGTTGTCCTGGAAGCTACTATGCAGGTAGGAGAGAAAATTATTCCGGTTAGAGCCTTGGTTTATTCAGGGGCATCTCTTAGCTTCATTGATGGAGATTTTTGCAGTCACCATCAGCTGCCTATGATCAAGTTGCATCAGCCAATTCCACTTTCCCTTATTGATGGGCGACCTAGCACCGATGGTCCAGTAGAGTTCAAGATCCAGAAGGTGGACTTAAGAATTCAAGAAAAGAGCAACATCGGGGATCTTTACGTAACACGCATCCAAAGTCATGATGTGGTATTAGGGATGTCCTGGTTGGAGTGGGCCAATCCAAGCATTAATTTCCGGACCAAGGAGGTCACTTTCCCGGAACAAGAGTATTCCAATCGAAGATGCAAAACTGACCCTACCCAGTTGGTGGGCGCCAAGGCAAATCTTCTCCCGGTGGAGTACCAGGAGTTCACAAATGTGTTCGACAAAGAGCGAGCGGCTAAATTACTACAGCATGGACCACACGATTGTGCCCTCAGTCTGATTGACCCTAAAGCGGAGCTACCAGCGCCTAAGATGTATCGCCTGACCACCCAGGAACGAAGAGAGTTACGGTGTTACATTGATGAAAACTTAGCTAAGGGATTCATCCGACCATCAACGTCTTCAGCGGGGTCTCCTATATTTTTTGTACGCAAGAAAGATGGAACTCTTCGACCAGTGGTCGACTTTCGTGGAATCAATGCATTATTAAAGCGTAATAAAGCCCCTCTTCCTCTGATTTCGGATTTGTTCACAGTTCTTAGCAAGGCCAAGATATTCACCAAGATTGACCTGAGAAACGCATATAATCTGGTTCGAATGCGAGCAGGGGATGAATACCTAACTGCTTTTAAAACACCGTGGGGGTTATATGAATCCATGGTGATGCCGTTTGGGTTATCTAATGCCCCAGATGTTTTTCAAGGATTTATGAACTCGGTCTTTTTTGATCTGCTGGATCGAATCATTATAATTTTTCTAGACGACATCTTGATATTTTCGGAAGATGAACAATCCCATCGGAACCATGTGAAGATGGTATTGGAGCGACTACGAAAGTATCAGCTATACGCCAAGATTGAAAAGTGTGAATTCCACAAGAAAGAGATTCAGTTTTTGGGTCTTAATATATCAGAAAGGGGAATCCAAATTACCCTAGATAAAATTGCGGCAGTTATGGATTGGCCGACCCCTAAGAATCGAAAAGAGCTACAACGTTTTCTTGGATTGACGAACTATCTCCGGTGTTTTGTGGCTGGCTATTCACGACTGGCTAAACCATTAACGGATCTCACCTCACTCAAGCGTAAGTTTGTCTGGACTATTATAGAAGACGGCACCTTCCAAAGACTGAAGCATGCTATGACAAGAGCTCCGGTACTCCGCCATGCAGATATCACTAAGCCTTTCACCATTGAACTTGATGCCTCAGACTTTGCTGTGGGAGCTGTCCTTCTTCAAGAAGAAACCGTCGGATGCACCCTATAGCTTATCACTCCCGGAAACTCCTCACTGCGGAAAGACATTATACCATTCACGACAAGGAATTATTGGCAATCATCGAGGCATTTCGCGTGTGGCGTCACCTTCTAATGGGATCCGGATTGACTACTACTATTCTTACGGATCATCGCAACTTATTATACTTCCAACAAAGGAGAGTACTGTCTCAACGACACATTTGATGGTCTCTATTGCTTACTGAGTACGACTTTGTTATACAGTTTCGACCAGGGCAGCACAACAATCAAGCTGACGCTCTCAGCCGACGTCCTGATTATGACCTACCCAAGGAGTTGGGGGCATCACCAGGGGCCATCATTTCCCCAGAGCGTTTTGTTCCTGTGGAGGAGAAGCATTTCAAGGTTCGTGGGGTCCAAGGAAAACATGATGGTCCGAAGAAACGGGTAATCTCTGCGGAGGAAAAGCTTGCTGTCTTGCATGATAGACATGATTCACCGGTGGCAGGTGATGGTGGGATCGCTCGAACCCAAGAATTGGTTGAACGAGCATTTTGGTGGCCAGGAATGCGAGAATATATTCGAAATTATGTCTTAAGTTGTGACACTTGTCAAAGAAACAAGGCCCCTCGGCACAAGCAGACTGGTTTACTACAAATAATTGAATTACCACAGCGACCATGGGGTTCTCTTACCACCGATTTTATTGTTAAACTACCACTTTCCAAGGGGTATGATTCCATCCTAGTTGTGGTGGACCGCTTTACTAAGATGACTAATCTGATACCCTGCACAGAGAAGATTGACGCTGGTCAGCTGGCAGAACTGTTTATCTCCAACATTTTTCGACTTCATGGATTACCAGATACTATTATTTCTGATCGGGGTCCTCAGTTTCGGTCTAAATTTTGGAAAGCCGTCCTCCATAAGTTGGGTATTAAGCGAGCCCTCTCTACTGCAGCACATCCACAAACGGATGGGCAAACTGAACGGACTAGCCAATCCATTGAACAATATCTGCGCTGCTACGTTAATCACCGCCAGTCCGATTGGGCCAAATATCTGAGTTTAGATGAATTTGCTTTGAACAATGCTCCTTGTGCCACAACCAAGATATCTCCTTTTTATGCTCTGTATGGCCACCACCCGCGAGCCGACAATCTGAGTATTCCGCTTCAGCATACTGAGGACCAAGTGCCCGCTAGCTCCGAATTCATGGAAAACATTCAATCCATTCAGCGCCAAGCCCTGCAAGACCTCCAGACTGTTCAACAGGCATATAAACGGCAGGCCGATCGTTTTCGTCAGCCCCACTCTTTCAAAGTTGGGGATAAGGTGTGGTTGTTGAATAATCACATTAAGACGGATCGTCCTTGTAAGAAATTAGATCATCGCCGTTTAGGACCCTATGAGATCACCGAACAGATAAACGAGGTGGCATTCAGACTTGCGCTCCCTGCGGATTTTAGAATCCATGATGTTTTTCACACCTCGTTGTTAGAACCTTTTCATCCAAACACCATTGCGACAAGACACCAGCTGCCTCCCCCACCAGTGACTCTGGAGGGTGAAGAATTTTTCCGTGTCAAGGAGGTGCTCGATTCCCGCTGGAGGAGAGGTAGCCTGGAATACCTCATTGATTGGGAGGGTTATTCACCTGAAGATCGCAGTTGGGAACCTGCAACTCACCTAACTGATACTGCCTTGCGGATTTTACACAACCGTTTTCCGGAGAAGCCGGGTCCTCGTCGTCCGGCCAAGGCCAGGAGAAGCCGTCGGGGGGAGCATGGTGTCAGGAACCGGCCAGAGATCAAGGCCGCTATCCTGCCACTTGGCACGCAGCCAATCAATTCTGAGAATCTTAGCGGACTCTGGCAATCCAGTTCGAGGAATAGCCTCCAAGCAGCTACAACCAGTCTGGTGGTTCCCTA
>JAVBJR010001055.1:0-2818 GCA_031546965.1 Dysgonomonas sp. | reverse complement strand
ATAACAATCCAACACATCATTTTTTTTAATATTTTTTATTTTTTTTTTTTTTTTTGTTTTTCTTTTTACAAATTAATTTTTTCTCATAAAAAAAAAAACCCTTTTTAATTTTTTTTTTTTTTTTTGGGGGGGGGGGGGCTGCGCTTAATTATTGCAATCAATATTACCCATTGGCATTATTAAAAGCACAATGCAAAGAAAACAATGACAACAGCACAGACTCGTTTTTGTGCAATATTAAGTGGATTTTTGCCTTAATAGCGTCATTTTTATTTCAGCGTTACTTGGCAACATTTATATACACACGACTGAATTTATTTGGTCCTTAGGCAAAGACCGAATGCCATTCGTGCATATTTGCTAAAAAAAATAATTGATTTTTCTGTATTTCTGCAAAATATCACGTTAATAACCGTGCTGATTGACTAAAAAAGACTATCACAAATTCTGTTACGCAGACCAAAACGGTGATTGATGTTATTAACTACATGTTGCATGATTGTACAGTCACATAATTTTCCTTCTCCAGTCCCCCACCTGGTGGCACAATAATTTTCAAACAGTTCAAAAAGACAATACAGGGTACAATACATAATATGTCATGTGATTTCACTTACACTACTTGAAATGTTTTTTTAAAAAATCGTGTTGTAATAACTGTTGTAATAACTGTTGCATTTTATATGTATGTAAATGTCCCCCATTGCAACAAAATTTTCGATAATTCGGAAATATTATCAAACAACTTTGGAAGTAATTTCAAATCCACGTTTTCATATTTTGCAATATATATATTACTTTACATCAACTTTGTTTACATATCTCCTATTTGAAAAGCATACTTTGACATATGATGCTATCCTGCTCAGCATAAACTCGAGGATATTAAAATTAAAAGTGCTGGCAGTATAATTAGAGAGTTAAAAATAGAAATCCTTATTTGCATTTGTTACACTAAACTGATCTTTCTCTACAACTTCCCAACTGAAACTAGCAGCTTATTTTTATCTGTTACAAAGATGGAAATGCTGTGACCTTGAAAATGACGCCATAGGTCAGGTGCGATATGAATTTCGAACTCCCTGTACATGGTTTCCTATTCAATCTCAAAAACTGTATAATGAATCACTTACAGCTTTAAAGATATTTCAAATGGTTACAGACTTTTGCCTCGCTCTGTAGGATATATTACACAAAAATGGACGGAAACGTTGAATAATATTGGCTTAATATAGCAATAGGGCAATCTCGGAAACTAGTAACAAGGTCAACAGGATATTACACAATATCTAAAATGCACGAAACTATAAGTTTTTGAATAACTTAAATATTTGCTACATCCAATGAAAAACATTACAAATACATATCGTGAAAATACAAGTTTTTCTATATATTTCCCCTATTATTGATATTGGAAAGTGAATAGCTTTTTACTATATTTCAAAATGCAATTCAAGATATCTGGATATAGGATGAAATTTCACATTGGAAACTTACCAAAAAAGCAACAGCTGAAGACAAAGGTGTAAGCGAGAATGAGAGCAGCTTTCACTTCAACTTTATCGAAAACGTACTCAACAATGTCCTGGTCAACATTAAGACCATTGGTGTCCTCAGAGCTGAGGTCAGTGCAATTTGAGCACTCCAAGGTGTCATTGGTGTCCCCGTACATTGTGCCTGTCGTCACCCAAAGGGCATCTCAACATGTGGCAAGTTTTGCCGCAACGCACTCACGAGTTGCGCTCAAACCACCACCAGGGGGAGGAGTTCAATATAACCACGCCCACCCGCTTCCCCCAATATTACCACATTATCGACTTCACCCAGTTTTCATCACAGATTTCTTATTGATTTTTCCATAGGTCATCGGTTTGACAATTCATCAAAGCTATACACAGTCAATACAAAGTTTCTTTAAAGACTTAATTGATACACCACAGCGCCACCTGCTAACATGACTTTTAAACACACAGAAAGAGGGGAAACAAAACAGCTGCATCTTAATTCCACTTTCATCTGTGCATGTAAAATTCTAAGATGTTACATTCACCCCAATTGATAAAGATAAATATAACTTGACCCAACTTTCTTTCTGCATAAACATTACACAAAAATAGAAATATTATTTTAAACATTTTTCGTGAAAATCCAACATATTTTGTCTTGACTGGTTATATTGGCAGATATCATGGCCAATCAGAAATATATAAAACCAGTTGCCAACACCGAAATATATTCTAGTTGAAACACCTTCTGGTGTATAAAATAATTCCTTTTTCTTCTTCTTATTAGAGTGTACAGTGCGTGAATAATAAATCTTCTCTGACGTCACACTATATATACAGTGGTGATTGACGAAGTTACTTTTTCTACCAAAACTCTCATTTGAAGCACAGTAGGACATATAATCCGAAAACTCGGATTAAAGTCGACATATCAGCTTTGCCAGAAACTTTTCAAACCAGCTCGTTTTTTGCTGCGGAAAACCAGTAAATCAAAAATGTCATATATCGATAAAACGTCCCCAATTCACTGACCATTATTGTTTTATAATATGAATTAGATCAGCTGAATACCACTTAAAACTGACTGTATTGTTGCGCCACGAAGGACAATATCATCAACTTGAGTATTATAGTGCGTCGCAAGTCAAGGTAGTAGTTTGTCCTGCTTGTCGCTCCCCTTAGGATGAAAGTAGACTCGCTAAAATGCACGTGTTCTTCGGTTTAGCGTCGGCGAGTCTACTTTCACTTTAAGGGGAAGGGAACATCACCGCAACAAAGAAACAAGCGGGCCATAAACTACTACCTTGACTTGC
>JAVBJR010000980.1:0-12621 GCA_031546965.1 Dysgonomonas sp. | reverse complement strand
AATTAAAGACCTATGATGTGTCATCAACATTACCCCCTCCCTTGTTTGTCATATAGACTGGTCCTTGTGAGTCATGCTTTAAATTTCGGTTTCGATTTTGCATATCTGTTGGTGAATCTGCCCGACATTTGTTTCGAAATACCATTTTCCTGTGCTACTGACTAGCTGCAAGGTAGGGCATTACAGGGTGCCAAGTGTTCCTATATTTCCTAGTTTTTCCTTTTTTTAAGAGGTTCCTTTATTTTCGTATATTTTTCTATTTTTCCATATTCTGTTATTAATTTATAATAAATTAAGCATCTTGGAAAACCATGTCTGGGATTTCACTGCTGCACATGCATGAAGCCATGCAAACATTGCGTGTGGAGCAAAAGAGGTTAAATCAGGTTGTCTACTGTCAGGGAATTCCTGTATTTCCCGGAAGAGTCATGGAATTTGAAAATGGTCACGGAAATCCTGGAAAAGTCATTTATATTTTAAATTGCTCATGGAAAACCGTCAAGAAATGCTTTCTATTTTAAAAAATTTCAACGTTTTCACAACAAAATCTGCACTAAATTACAATAGTGTACAGTAAAACCTATAGATCTATAGTTGAAAATTTGACTTTGTTTCACCATTTGTAGGGGAGACCGGGGTTAGTAGGCTCAGGGGCAAGTTGATCTTTTCACTTTTAAAAATCTGTATCTGGGTACAGCATTACATCAATATTACAGAATGTGCGTTACCATGCGACAAACCCAAATACAAAGTTATAAATCTTTCTACCAAAAATATAAGGAGATAAGCCAATTTTTTGGTTTTTTAGACTAAAAGTAATTCATAAAATTGAATTTTGAATTGGATTTCACAGGCTTCAATCAGCATAGCACTCTAATTCTTGTGTAATTTGATCACAAGGTGTATTCAGGTCTCTGACGAATCACATGTTAAGTCTTCAAAGTGCACCAGTTTTATTTAAGTAGCTTTTTATTCACAAATGGCCATGAGGGGCAAGTTGGTCAATCATGAATGGGGTTAATTGGCCCTATTTCATACAATGAGCACTTGTGTGAATAAAAAATATCTTACCATTCCTTATTACTTATTATGCTGCATATTGTTTCTGATTTAATGGAATGTATGCTGTTCAATATATACTTTAGTATAATGTCAAATGTTTGGAATATATTTTGAAAAGTGACTGGGTTGTAATAACATGATATTATAGAAACTGTTTGCATTTCAATTGCCCCCCTGGGGAGCATGGAGGTGCAAAAGCCGGCCAACCACGCGCTCCGCGCTTCTTGCGCACTTTGGCCAACCATAAATGCAGCCCCTTGGCGAGACCAACTTACCCCGTGTCGGGGTAAGTTGGTCAATTCTGACTTGACGTGTATATTGTTTTTTTGCAAGTTCAGTTTGTATCCAATTGAATAAAAAAATACGTTTTCTGTAGAAGAAGGATGTGCCATTTTTGTGCTAAATCAAACACTTTACCAGTATCGCTCTGGAGCGAGGAATAAATAGGATGTGAAAAATTAGCCAACTAACCCCGGTCATCCCTAATTGATTTAAAACACTCTATGTTGGAAAACCTGTCTGTGGTGGAAAGTGTTTCTGGTCCATAGAGATTCCACTGATTAAGACTTGGAATTTTGCATAAAATAATTATGGAAATCCTGGGAAAGTCATGGAGTTTGATATTTTAAATGTGGTAGACACCCTGTGGATGAAAGGATTAAAGCACATGCTTATCGGTCACCTTTCCAATGAATGCCACAATCCAATAAAGTTGAAAAAGTAAAGTTCCTAATAGTAATTTTATACAGTTAGTTGTGAGTCACAAGTAGTTCAATTTAACGATGCTATTGAACATTCCATGCAAATGTATTTATTTACAATGTGTTTAAGGCGGGATATCGTGCACGACCGGGTGGAGAATGTTTTGGGGGTGGAAAATTGCGTACGGAAAACTTTCGGGCGTAATTAAAATTAAACGGGACATTATTTCAAAAACTAATATTACATTTTGTTCAGCATGTAGCAACCCTAGTGGGTCTAGCGACATATGTGTTAAGTTACCGAATAAAATAACACTTTACTCACTGCTGTGGTGAAACGAGTAACTCTTTATTCGAGGCGATCCCTCGAGGAACAATAAATCGCCGCTGGCAGCCGCAGGATTCCTCCTCACTCCGTAAATAAACTGAACTCTACTACTTTCGAATCTCTACGTTAATTCCGCCAATCTGCGGATGCAAAGCGGAGCCACTCTGGCAAGATCCTTCTTCCACGAGTGATGACCAACAAGAGACCAAGATCCGTTCGATTTTTCTGGCATCTTGGTGAGAATATTCCATTCTATTTTATCGTATTTATTCCATAATGCACTTAAGATCGTTCTTTTAGTTCGATCTGCACTTATGGAACCCTCATTTAAATATTCTATTGCTTTCGCACATAGAAACCGAGGGGGGTTGCTACGCAACCATGACCATTAGTTCTATTTGGCACCAAATAAGACAGTTCTATTTGGTGTCAAACAGAACTGCTTTGCATTTAATGTAATAAAATATATTAAATATGGGGATTTTGTGGGCAAAATGAACCCCCGAGATACTCGGGTCGTTACATTCCCCCCCCCCCAAAGAAATGCGGATATACTTGTCCGCGTAGTCCCGAGGTCCGCCAACCTAGCGACCGCCCTAACCGGAGGGGAGAAATCCTGAAGTTCCAACGACCTGTACAAACAAGTATCAAATATACTATTATGGCAACGTGACCGGCGAGGTCAATGTAAATAAATGTTATGAACGTGTTGAGACCGGCAAGGTCAGAACGTAACTTTTAACGCAACGGACGGTATCACATGGCTGATCAGGCCCCGGATAGATCCGAATGTAAAAAGAACATAAACGAATTAAATTATAACGTATTGCAACGACTTGAACCGGTTTTAAAACCGCCCAGCAAACTTCGGAAACCCCTCTGCGTCAGAGACATCATCGTCCGCCAGACCGCCCGCACGCCTTCATCTGATGGAGCATACCGTCCTCGGCACCGGAACTGGTACAGGAACCGGACCATCGCCGCCGCATGCCACCAGAATGAGCACAAGAGGAAAGAGAGGGTTGGGTAGGGTAGTAGGAAAATCCTGTGGATGGATGCACAGTGTGGCCAGCCCAATGAGGCGTTAGGCAGCCAGCTTGGCGCCACCGGCCTGTGCACCACCCACAGGGGGAGAAGAAGGAAGGGAAGGTGGGAGGACCTGTGAGGTTTGGGAAGAGAAACCCCCCAGGCCACTAATCAGAGTCCTGTATCCAAGCCAGTCCGTTAACGTTGGGTCACGTTCTGTTGTCATCTTCAGGTGTCATTGTCAGGAGTCCAGTCCATGGTCATCATCAGGTGTCGCAATCGGGAGTCATGTTTGGGGGTCCGCCCCTCAGTTTCACCTGAGGGGCCAAGTCACAGCGAATGTCAAAGTGATTGGTTCCGATGAAGGCAGGAGAGAAGGTCTTTCTCTTTCCCCGGCGAGCTGGGCGAGAGAGCAAATTTTACAATTCGCTCTCCTCCCTCAAGACGTATGCCACAGCACGAGCAGCTCCTCACCTTCTCCTTCGCCCTCGTGAGGCCCCTCCTGAGGTTCCAACTCCCGTGGGAGAAGGTCCAGAGAGTCCTGGTCGCCAGCAGCTGATGGAACTACATCAACCGATTCCTCGGCTATGAGCTCCACCACTACTGGCTCCCCAGTCTCGTCCACCTCATTCTCCTCCTCCGTCGGTGTGAGGTCCAACGACTCGGGACCCGGCGAGTCGAGCCGCAGCGCTGCCAGAGCGCCAGAAGGCCATTCGCCGAGTGGCCGAGAAACTCATGTTCCCTCCATCTCGGCAAACGCCCCCTCCGCTCGGCACACCACGCTCCCAGACCCTCCGTCCGAGTCGGTCCCGGTGAGGTCCACCGACACCGGAACCTCCCGGGCCTCAGCTGTTGAGGGACCTGTCTCCACCAACCACGGAATTGGAAGAGGTGCCAATGACGGCTCCAGCTCTCCCGACTCGTGGTCCTGCAGTGGGGGTGGTTGTGATGGCGAAGACGGAGGGCTCGGGGTTTCCACCAACCCCACCATCCTCCCCAGAGCCGACGACAGGTCCTCGAACAACCGGTACAACCCGTAGGCGTACACCTCTCCCCGCTGCACCACCCCAGCAACCTCCAACAACGCCTCAACGGGGTTGCGAACTTGCTGCGGCAGCAGCACGCGAAGAAAAGTTACCCCCGCGGCGTATCGAGCCTGAGCCGCCTGCAACTGAGCCTCCAGCCGGTCAATATACGACATTTGAGCCGTTACTGTCCTCTCTGCTTCCCTGGATCCTCAGTGCAGTGGCCCGGGCTTCCGCCAACTCCAAGGCCTCCCGCTCCCGTCGGGTTTGTTTTTGGGAAACCCTCCGTTCCGTAGGAGGAACCACCATCACTGGTGGTCCCCCGTCGGTTCAGAGGAGTAAAGTCAGCTCCGCCAGGCACTAATGGGGACGATCACATACGTTCCATCAGGTGCCAGGCTGACTTCCTCTCTTTCCCAGTCAACCGGGCGATCCTCGTAACGAGGAGGACCCCCGGCTACCAGGGCAGGAGGTGGCGGCGAAGCCATTGGAGCTGGCGGCGGCGGGGCGGGCTGTGCCAAAGCAGCAGCCAACCTTGCCGCCCGTTTCTTGGCCGCTTTCCGAACACTCGGAAAGGGCCTGTGCTTCTTGCCCCGGATCCGTGGGGGTCGAACGGCGGCAAGAGATGTGGGTGTTGTAGGGTCTTCCGGTAAGACCTCCTCCGCCCAACTGGTTTTTCGGGGCGACTCCTCAGCACGGCGCTTAGCAGCGGGCAACTCCATGGGTTCCCAACCGAGTGGAGGGACCTGAGTCTGCTGCTCTCGACACCATGAAGCAGTCCGCTGCGAGCGAGCTGCCCTTGCCTCCGGTGTGTCGTTCCAGGCCTCATTTCCTGGTCGGTTTGGTGAGGTGGTCCTACCTGCAGGGCAGAGCCGCGATGGGTCAGTTAGAGGACGCCATCCGGAGGTAGACGGTTGAGGCCCCGGTTCCTTCTGAGCAGTTTGCCGCTCTAGAAGTCCCCGGGAAGTCCTTCTGCAAGATCGTCCCCCACGTTGCGGAGGGGTAGCGATCACTCGACTGGTAGCAGGCGCCCCCCATTGCGAGCATCCCACCTCCCTCCGCTTGGCCGAGGACGACGATCTTACGAAAGGGTTGGCCGGGAAAAGTCACGCTGGTGTTCCCCGTTTTCTCCCTCTGCTGTCGGGGAGTCGGCGTGGGCAATGGAGCTGGGGGGGGGTCGGTGCCCATCCGATCAGGCGGAGACGACACACGGCCCGCGAGCGCTCACATACCACAAAACGTAGGCATTGCTGGTCGGGGCATATCCTAGCATTATGCTTGCTATGCCATTCGGGTCTAGTTTTGGCGTTCGCTCCTTGGTTTTATACGCTGTTCGGCATCCAAATACACTTAAGTGCGCGTACGACGGCTTTCTTCAATGCCATAATTCATACGGGGTTGTTTCTTTATCCGTTTTCGATGGGATTCGGTTCCTCGTATACGTCACATCGCATGGCGTCAGTCCATTTATCTTTTGGAAGTCCACTCTGATCAAGAATGCATCTCGTAGCCTCTATCAACGTTCTGTTCCTTTTTTCGGTGACACTGTTCTGCTGGGGCGTATAGGCCACAGTCAACTGGTGTAAAATGCCTCTTGATTTCAGGTGTTCATTCAGGGCTGTTGACATGTATTCACCTCCATTATCTGTCCTCAGCACTTTTATTGTCGTTGATAGTTGATTCTCGACAACTTTTGGTACTCTAGAAATTTGGCCATCGTTTCACCTTTCGTTCTTGCGTAATAGGTCATTCCATACCTGGAGTAGTCGTCCACAAATGTAATCGCGTAGCGTTCTACGTTAGCTTCATTCGCGTAAACCTCCATCACATCGGAGTGAACTATCTCCAATAGTTCCTTTGCGCGAATTGCTTTGTCCTTCGGAAATGGTCTTGCGGTGATTTTGCATCTTGCACATGTGTTGCACAATCTTCCATCAGTTGCTGGACTAATACCCATAATAATTTTCACGTCACGAAAATTCAGGTGCGCCAACCGGTCATGCCATACACGCGGGTCTTTGCTGCCTGCGTAGTGTGCGACTGATGGTTCTTTAATTTCATCCTCTATTTCACTGACGATGAACATGGTCCCTTTCCTCAATGCTGTACCTTTGACGGCATTTGTAACGAGCGAAGTGATCACTATCTTTTCAGAAAGCATTTCCAACTTGTGTTTCCTTTGTTGGCTATCTTGAGTCCAGACATCAAGTTCGCGTAAATTTTCTGTACGTAAAGGACATCTTTCAGGTGAACTGACATTATCTTCTCTCCGTTACTGATCTTCATTCGAATGGTCCCTTTGCCAATCTCGTCGATTTCTTCTCCGTTGGCAACTCTCACACGGGTATATAACACAATGAAGTCCTCGAATCTATCTCGATACGGTGACGTGGTCCGTAGCACCTGTATCTAGGATCCACTCCTTTTCCCCATAGACTTGGTCTTGGTCGACAATTGCTTTAGTGGTAATGGCGACTGCGCTCCAACTTGTGTTGGTGTCTTCGTCCGGTTTCTCCTTTGCAGTTTCTTTGGGCTTGTTCTGCGCTTGTATGCGCCTCTTCTCGTTGGCTTCGTCACCATATCTGGGACAGTCTTTACCTATGTGGCCCATCATGCCACATCTAAAGCATTTGATCTGTTTTCGTCCTTGTATAGGGATATTGTTCAGTATCACGCGAAGTAGTGGAATCCTTCCTGGCATACTTCTTATCTTTCGGTTTGGCATTCGGTTCACGGTAAGCATTCCATTAGCTTTATCCCATTGTCTTTCTCTTCCTTGAGGCGCTTGATTTTTCATCCAAAAGACATCACTCGTACTTGCGCTCGGCTTGAACATATTATCAACTTGTATCTTTGCTTCTTCTTGAAGCAAGCTGCGCTTGAATGCTGCTAGATCGAAGTTAGAATCTGCCAAACGTGTGTTCCTCTTGAAGTATTCATAGGTCGGGGGTAGGCCTCAAATGATGTTCATTGCAAACTGCTTGTCTGTCATGTCCAGTCCTGATGACATCACTATGTCCATCAATTTGACTGCGCGGTCCCAATATTGAGGGATCTTTTCATCTGACTTCTTTTTGTTCGCTGCTAATTCAGCTGTCACTGCTAGGCCGTACCATTTTCATTAAAATGTAAGGCAGCGAGGAAGGAACTGCAAAGTGAACATACATGCAGGGTGATTCAAAAGTCATTTGAACCACTTATAATTTCCAATCTGTGCACAAATTGTGTAGGTTGATAATTGGAACATAATGTACAGGCTATGGGAAGTGCAATGGTGCAGTTGTTGTCAACCAAAAGTAATTTGGAACATGCCGTTCCAATTTCTAAAATCTTTGATTTCGAAAATCGATAGGTAGTTTCAATTGGAGATATGTGAAGCATTGCACACTGGTCATAATAAAAAAATAATCTTCAAAATCGGTTCATAACGGGCCTAGGAATCAACAACTGAAGTTTGGAATGGTGCGTCACATGTTTTGCTGGTATGACTCACTGCTCGTGTCATGCAGTGAAGCAAATGTGTCACCACATAGTGTACGGAAGGAAAGCAGTGACGATATGCTGATAAGAAATAACATGTGGAAGTACTGATAATACAGTGGAATCATTTATTAACACAACAACTAGCTGTCTGCATGGAAGTATGTGTGAACCAAGGTGAAATGAAATGATAAGAAATGTAGACATAAGCAATACAATGGCATCTCTCATACCAGCATTACTAAAAGTGTTTGAAATGTTCACCATTTACGGCTATGCAATGCTGCGCTCGAGCAATAACATTCCTGGGAACGTTTTCCAACATGTCGTTGGTAACACTGGCATGTGTCACTCTCCGTTGAAGACCATCAAGTGATTGGGGTGGTCTTTCATACACTACACACATCAGGTAACCCCAAAGAAAGGAATCAAGTGGGTATCTTGTGTGATAAATACGAGCTGCTGCTGCAACATTGCGGTTACATTCCCCATACATTATGACCATATCCCACATCTCAGTGAATGTTTCACTTGTTGCCGACGTTTTGTATATCGGTGATGTCATCAACGTTCCTTGACCTTTGCGCAATAATGCCTTACCATCTCTCGTGCAGCCTATACTTCAGTTGTTGATTCCTTGGTCCGTTATGAACCAATTTTGGAGATTATTTTTTTATTATGACCAGTGTGCGATGCTTCACATATCCCAATTGGAACTACATATCCATTTTCGAAATTAAAGATTTTAGAAATTGGAACGGCATGTTCCAAATTACTTTGGTTGGCAACAACTGCACCATTGCACTGCCCATAACCTGTACATTATAATTCCAATTATCAACCTACACCATTTGTGCACAGATTGGAAATTATAAGGGGTTCAAAGGGCTTTTGAATCGCCCTGTATATTAGCATATGCATTGAATTTACCAGAAGATGCTTACACTCAATTTGCTCTCATGCCTTCATAAAAATAATGGATGTGTTTTGGCGCGAAGTGTATCACAATCTTCTGAAAACATTCCAGCAAAGATGTTTGGTATTTGTCAGAAAGCTGTCAAACATCTTTGATGGACTGTTTTGCAAACACAATTTTCTCCAAACACCTATGTGCAGATCCACCTACAATATTTCAATTTTAATTTTTTATCTAACCATGACAAGATCAACAACTGTACCTTTTGCAAGCCATTTCCTATTGACAGCCTAATGCATACATTCACTGTATTTTATTCCATGTCCATCATGAATGTTAAAGGTGAACAGAACAGGTTTTGCAACCTACTTTGGGAAAATTAGCATTTGATTGTCACTAATTTTGGAACGTTATCCCGAAATTTGAGGCTATTTGAAGCGTTATTGCCACCGATATGAATTATTTAGTTTCATATCTGAGGAGTACACTAAGGAGTATAGGCATGAGATACGTACACTGGAGTGCTGTTGATTAGCTCTACCGTTGGCCGAAATTGCAGAGGCGCTTGGCCTCATTGGCTGAAAATTCAAATTTATTCCGGAACAGGACACTGTGACACCGGCGCGGTGACACCGGCGTTCCATGACGCCCTGGCGTCACACTCTTTAACTACTCATAACTTCTTTAAACAATTTTTAAAAAAAGTTTGGTTTGCGCCAATCGTTTTATTGGCATCAATTCTATAGAATTGCACACATTCCAGGGTAAGTTACAAATCCTGTTCTGTTCTCCTTTAACTATATGTCTAGTTACAGAACACCATTTTTCAATGTTTAAATCTGGATCGCCGCAGCTAGAAATAACTGACCAGTAAACATGATTGCAGATGCTGGCAATCCAATCCTTCAAGTCTGCATTGGCTTTCTGTTTGGCTGCAGAAACCAGTCTCTTTTTCAATCCTATAAACAACCAATAAATATTAGATAGTCATATATGAGAAAACAATCGTCAGTTTTCAATGCATTACAAACTCATAACCAAATGCTGTCCGAGTACCAAAAGTTGTTTCTCCCTCGTGTGAGTGTGTAATGCATGCATACATCTTTGAGTGCTAGTTCCTGATAAGCCATATACTGTACCTTTCACGAAATGCCAAATATCAAATTTGTGCTGGATGTTTGGATACACAGCTAACAAAAATTTGTGTATTTGGACGTGGCGGTCTGTAACGATTTGTGTGACTTCCAAGAAGTTTGTTAAAAACTCCAGTGATCTCTTGAGGCCCTCCTTCTCCATGTGAACACTGCTCTGGACTTCATTGGACTGTAAGCAGAATGAATGATAGGATATAATTAAATGTTACCAGGACACACGTAAGCTCACCTTAATCACTTGAACATCTACTACTTTGTTTGACGTCATGTCCTTAACATAATATGTATAATACTTTGCACAGTGCCCCATTGAGTCACATCGGCCATCACTGACAAATACCATCGGTAAATTTTGTCGAGAAGATACAAGGCTTTCTTGTTGTTCAGTCCAAACCTGCAAGATCGTTTTAATTAAACTTTCGGCATATACTATTAATTTACTATTAATAAAAACTACCTTTGTTATGCTGTTCGTTAAATAAGCATGCTGAATTCGATAGAAGGTTCTTTCTGAAAAGCATTGCACGTGCATAAATGAAAACATACGTAGAGTCTGTGAAATTATGCAACCCGAGCATAATAGTGCTGAAGCGAGCAAAACATTCCCCAATGCCTTGTTTTTATGAAAGGCTTGGCTCCTCCATTTGTTATTGTGGCCCAATATGCATTTTGTTGTGATCGCAAGAAAATTTCCTTCCACGTACTTATCCACAACAACACATCTGGTTGCATGTAGGATGTCTCCAGAGGAGCAGGTGAAGCAAAATTGCAATAAAGACATAATGCTTGCTTCGGACACTAAGAACATGTTCATGGAATGTTGTGTGCTATAGTCCCTTAAAAATATGAGACTGTTAAATTTGCATAATCAAATACCAAAATAACTTACGAGATTATCATATCGATTGTATCATCTGCAACGGTGGATGGTCTGTATGAGCTGTCAAGGTCGTGTCCAACATCTTCAAAAGTTTTGCTGCAACTTTCCAGTCAATTGAGGTGATGTCTGTAGTATTATTCCGGAATAATTTATGCCTTTTACGTTTCTGCGGAGTAGATGTACAAAACTTTGGCTGTGACACTTTGTGTGGCACACAACTGTCTCTGTTAAATTCCAAAAAATATCTAAGCAGTAGTATAAGAAGGTCATTGGGGGACCGGAAGTGACATCATAACCGGAAGTGACGTCATATCCGTTTCCGGTTAATTTGCATATTTCACCCTATGCCGCCCCACCCCCTAAAAACCGCCTCCCGGAAGTGGGCGTGGCCTAATTAATTTATTACCTCCCACCCCCCTAAAAACCACCTCCCGGAAGTGGGCGTGTCGAATGGAAATATGATTTAATGCACCCTGCTCATTTTGTATTAGTTTATTTCATTATTAAATTTAATTTGTTTGTTGTATATTTATTGATTTATTTATGGATTTATGTGTTGATTTAATTAGTTATTTACTTTTGCTATGTTATTGTATTTTCTTGTAGTTTTATTTTATTTTATTTCTATATTCTTTTCTTTTATTTTTATTTATGGATTTATGTATTGATTTATTTAGTTTTGGTATGTTATTTTATTTTCTTTTAACGTAATGTAATTTTGTTTTATTTGTATTTATTGATTTTGTGTTAGTTATTTTTTGTATGTAATGATAAGAAACAGTTCAATAAAAAATAATTTATTGAAACTGTTGAAACAAACATTATCAAACAGAACGTGATGAAAAAAATTACAAGAAAAAAAAACAACAAAATAACAGAAAAATAAATAGGGAAAGAAGCAGCAACCTCAAATCCCTGTCCATGGTTGATGACACAATACTGAATTCAAGAGTCTACCTGCTTATATACTGTTGGTAGTGAATATAGGTGGTCCCAAACTTTCCCTGAGGCAAATATTATAAGGACCTGCTGCTGTGTCTCAACTGCAAGTGACCATGGCACCCCAAAGTGCCACTAAGTGATTAATGTTAGGGACCTAGCAGAGTACAATGGCCCAATATGGGGTGGTGGAGGGGTGGGGGTGCAGTCTTGGGACCGTTATGGCCCCTCCTTACATAACTTAGGTGGGGCCTTGCATGTAAACAGACAGAGGTAATGGTGTATGAAAAAAGTAAAACTCTTAAATAACAATCCATAGGTAGAAAACCATGACAGAAATTGCATTTTACACCAATAAGTATTGCAAGATAAATGGCACTGGTCAAATACAATTGCTGTATGCAAAAAGGAAACTTATAAATAACAATCCATAGGTAGAAAACCATTACAGAAATTGCATTTTGCAACAATAAGTATTGCAAGATAAATGGCACTGGTCAAATACAATTGCTGTATGCAAAAAGGAAACTTATAAATAAAAATCCATAGGTAGAAAACCATGACAGAAATTGCGTTTTGCAACAATAAGTATTGCAAGATAAATGGCATGTGTCTGATAGCATTGCAATACAAAAGAGAAAAAAACAGATAAATAACAGAACTAAGTAGAAATCCCTGACAGGAGAGTGGAAAAGAAATAAATAATGCACCTGTAAGGAATCTAATGGGTGACAGCAACAAGAATAAAGTGAACCATTATTTATTACTGAATACATACATAGTTATATCCAAAAGTCCTATAAAAGCACAGGTTTTGCAGCAACCATCATCACAGTCTGCAGAATTTCTGCCAGCAACAACATCACCACCAGCAATTTCAACAAGTCTCCACAACATACCATGGACCCCTTCAGTTCACCAAATAGTGTAAGTGTATATTTTGTCATTTGTTAATAGGTCTAAGTTGGGTTATAGCACTAACCCTTATTAATAGGCTTAAGTTAGGTATTGCATTAACCTTGTGTTGTGCGTGTATGTGTTATTGCTTATTTATATAAATATTATATTAGAATACGAGTACAATAAATAAACTATTACAAACACTATATA
>JAVBJR010000603.1:0-27287 GCA_031546965.1 Dysgonomonas sp. | reverse complement strand
TTCTTTAATTGGTTGAATGAGAAAACAAATGTTCAAAGAGCGCATAAAGTCAGAGCGACTGCTGGACTTTTAGTTCATGCAATGGGTAAAATTGCAATTGCATTCATTGATCTAATTTTTTAAATACTGATTCGCATTATTGAGAATTATTAAAGACATAAAAAAAACACGAAGAGTAATTTCTTCGTGTTTTTTATATATGTTGATAATTATTTAATTATATTCCGGATTTTGCTGTTTCTTTATTATCGGATTAGCATTAACCTCATCTACCGGAATAGGAAGAAGTGTTCTAAAATAAGAAATATTAAAATCTCGTGATTCAGTTGACAATAGTAGATGCCATCCTCTATCAGCTTCTGTTTTATAACGAACTACTTGTTTGTTATTTCTCATCAAATCAAAGAAACGGTGTCCTTCTCCTACAAATTCGATTCGGTTCTCTTGCAATATTCTATCTACGGTTGCAGCTGCCGGGGCTATTGCTACGGCTGAAGGATTACCTCTTTGAACAATTGCATTCAGATATTTTGCAGCATTCGAACTGTCTCCTAATTTAGCTGCTGCTTCTGCAGCAATCAAATATGTTTCAGATAGTCTCAAAGTAGGAATATTATTAGTACGAATATCCCCATTACGTCCAGGATATTTATTAGTGTACACTTTATTCAATCCCCAAGGTTTCTTAGCTGCATCAGCATCACTCAAGCTACTACGTATCATTACAGATTGACGTACATCATTTGCATATTGAGTTTGAACAAGATCAACAAAATTTTTAGTCATTACACCGTCATTGTATCCGAGTTCAGAATATAAATAACCGATGGACTCTCTGTCGCCCCAATCATTAGTATCAAAATTGACAATTTCGAACAAAACCTCTGAAGACCCTTGAGTAGACCATACTGTTGCATAATCACTACTTTTCCACAAAGTATAACCACTATTATTTATAACATCAAGTGCTGTCTTATAAGCATTTTCATTATCATTTTTGTACAGATAAACTCTTGCTAATAAAGCCTTTGCAGCCCATTGATTAAAATAACCCGTAGATTTACCCGGTTTTAATAACGATATAGCTGCTGTCAAATCAGCAATAACTTGATTATAGACCTCTTCAACCGTATTGCGTCCCGCCACATAATTATATGGCACAGGCTCCAAAATGAGAGGTATACCTAAAGCCTTACCTTGTGACTTGGCGTAGGGTTCACCGTAAATTCTCACAAGATCAAAATGTGCTAATGCTCTAATAGCTAATGCCTGACCTTTTATATCGTTAATATCAGCAGGTTTACCATCAGCTGCTTTACCTTCTTCCAACTGTTGGAGCAAAAAATTGGTTCTGCGAATTACTCTGTAAGGAACTTGCCATATACCAGGAGCGTCATTAATAGTAAAATTCATCATATAGGTAGGTCCGGTACGTCCTGTCGCCGATGTAGCCTGCATGTCATCCGCTTTAACATCCCCATAATAAATCATACGGGCAGCATAATAGTTCGGATATGTACTACTCCCTTGTAACGCATCATACATACCGTTAAGTGCAACAACAGCATCATTGTAATTATTTACTGCCTGATCGCTAGGTACTCCATTACTAGGAGACAAATCTAACATGTCATTTGAACAAGAGAACAATGCCCCAAGCAATAATATTGATAATAATTTAAATATCTTTTTCATTATCTTATTTCTTTAAAAAGTAATATCTAATCCAAAAGTAACTGTTCTTAATGGTGGTGTTTGGAAAGTTACAACACCAATAGCTCTTCTTGCCGGATCTGGATCCACAGGTACCTCAGGATCTACTATAAGATTGCTTGATTTCAATGTGAATAAATTCACTGCAGAAGCATACAAACGAACCTTGCCCACATTAAGCTTATTCAGCCAATTTCTAGGCAAAGTATATCCTAATGTTACATTTTTCAGACGGACATGATCCGTAGAGTACATCCATCGAGATGATTGCACATTGGTATTTCCATAAACAAACTGAGGTAATCTTACATTATCACCCGGTTTTTGCCACGTATCACTCAATTTATAATAAGACGGCACATTTCCATTATAATTATTCGCACTTCCGTCAGCATTGATCCAACGAGCATTGTCATATAAATGACCTCCGAATGTATAAGTGAACGTGAATCCTAAATCAATTCCTTTATAAGTAAAAGTATTAGTTAAACCACCTTGTACAGTAGGATCGACTTTTCCTAAGTTTACCTGTTCTGCTTCCGTTGTTTTTGTGGTAGTAGCTCTTGGATCATCACCGGTATTCTTGTAGAACAGTTGTTTTCCTGTTTGAGGATCAACACCTGCATATTCAAACCCATAAATAGAGTTGAAAGGTTTACCTACCTGATGTATCAATTGAGGACTATAAGTATGCATCTCTTGTTGTTTGCCGTCTATGCTAACCAGCTTATTCACATTATGTGAAATATTAAACGATGTTGACCAAAAGAAGTCTTTGTTAGAGATATTTGTCGTTTTGATTTCAAGCTCAACCCCTTTATTATTTATCTCCCCTACATTCATTAATATATTGTCAAAACCAGTCATCAATGACACCGGTCTGTCAAGAAGTAAATCTTTTGACGTTTTATTATATAAGTCAAGTGTTACATTAATTCTATCTATAAAGGTTAGATCTAAGCCAATGTTTCCGGCATAACTTTTCTCCCATCTTAGATCAGGATTTGCAAGATTATCTTCTGCTCCTCCAGGATTACCATTATATTTATCACTAAGTTCGTACAAACTTATATATCCATAATAGGCTGAAGGCATATTACCATTGGTTCCATAAGATAAACGTACTTTAGCATCAGTCAAGATTCCTTTTACAGGTGCCATGAAACTTTCTTCTGTTAATCTCCATGCTCCTGATAAAGACCAAAAATTTCCCCAACGAGAGTTAGGTCCAAATTTAGAAGATCCATCCCTTCTGAAACTACCACTCAAGTAATATTTATTATCATAATCATAATTAGCATTCGCTACATACGAAATCATTGCACTTTGGTTGTAATGACTTTCAGCACTAGTAGTTCCTGCATTTTCGATTTCAGGCTTAGCTGCTGATGGATAGTTTGTTCCACTAGCATATAGATAGGTATAATCAAATTTTTCTATTTCATACCCCAATAAAGCATTAAGATGGTGACGTTTATCAAACACCTTGCTATACATTGCATGTGTTTGAGAAGTCAATATCTTTTGGTCGCTCATCACTCTCTGAAAAACACCTTTCGCCGTTAGACCATCATTCGAGCGAGGATCCCACCATACACGACTGGTAGTGTTAACAAAGTCATAAGTAAATGTTTCTTTAATAGATAAATCCTTTGTAATATCGTATTTCCCATTTACCGATCCTAAGAACCTGTTTATCTCGTTTCTATTGTAATTCAATTCAGCACTATACAATGGATTCGCTAATGGTCTAGCGTATGAAAGGAACTTATTTGTTATATTAAATGAACCATCCGGATTATACGCATAATCTTGAGGAGATGCAGACATTGAAATAGCCATAATAGGACTCGAAAAAGAGGTTCCCTCTGAGTTCACATTTTGCTTGGTATTAGTGTAAGTGACATTAGCTCCGAATGTAAACTTATTTATTTTATGGACAACATTCAACCTACCTGCAATTCTTTGAAAATCAGACTGCAAAGTAATACCTTCCATACCAGTGTATGCCAAAGATGAATAAACACTAGTTTTATCATTTCCTCCCTGTAAATTTATCTCGTAATTTTGTTGATTACCATTACGGATTAGTCTGTCACGCCAGTTTTCCCAACCTGTTTCGGGCTTTTGAGCATAAGTATCAATTTGTTTGTCGGCAAATGCTTTTGCTGCAGCCTCCGTTGTACCTGCATTGTTATTCGTATATTGATTAACAAGACCTTGATACAATATTTCTCTACGATCATCACCATTCAAAGTCGGACGATAATTAATCGCCATATCAGAAAAACCCCAATTTGCTTTTACGTTAATTGAAGTTTTACCCGCTTTTCCACTTTTTGTTGTTATAACAACAACTCCGTTGGCTGCACGAGAACCATAAAGAGATGCGGCGGCGGCATCTTTAATTATAGTAATAGTCTCTATATCATTTGAGTTCAATGTAGAGAGAACGCTAGTTCCCGATTGAGCATAATTAAATTCCGAAAGATTATTTGATGACATAGGAACTCCATCGATAACATACAAAGGTTCGATAGAGCCACTTACAGAGCCCAGCCCTCTAATACGAATTGATTCAACTGAACCCGGCTGCCCTGTAGCAGACCCTGCCATAACTCCAGCAGATGCCCCTGCTAATTTAGCTTCAAGAGAAACAGATGGCACATCTTCAAGTTGAGCGGTAGATAAAACTGAAGCAGCTCCTGTAAAACTTGCCTTTTTTACATTACCATATCCAGTTACTACAACCTCATCCATCAACTTAGAATCGTTTTCCATTACGATTCTCAAATTGGTTCCGGCTGCAACCTCTTTGGTTTTCATACCAATAAGAGATATTACCAGTGTTTTTTTATCTGATGGAATATTCAAGGTGAAATTGCCATCAATATCAGTTACTGTTCCTACAGTTGAGCCTTTAGCTACAACGGAAGCACCAATCACGGTTTCGCCGGTATCATCCAAGATTGTACCCGAAACGCGTGTTGTTTGAGCTACTGATAACCCGACACTTGCGATGATGCAAGCCAAAATCATTATCAATTTTTTCATAAACACAACTTTAAATTACTCAATTATTTAACTATCAATTAATTACTCATTATTCAAGGGAAATTGTTTTACATAATTTCACAATGGAAGTCGCAAATGTATATTTTTTTCACAAAATAAGCAAAATATATGGTGTTAAATGTTAGTTTTTCTTTATTTAAAAAAGACATTAGATACAAAGTGACACAAATTATACAATCAGAAAGGTAGCTGATCTAGAAAATAACATCAAATTGTCAATACAAAACTTGCTTTTATATTGTAGTTACACCTTAAGATTACATATTGACTAACAAGCCAGCAATTATCTATACAAGATTACAATTGTGCTGTACAAATCTGAAAATATAGTCTAATAGGTTAAAATAGGCAGAAAACCTCTTCATTAAGTTGCGAAATAAACTTTTTTATTGCATATCTATCTTCTATTGCTGTAAATCAATTATATTTATAACTGCAATTATTGATGAACCAATTGTTAAGACCGTATGTTTAACATAAAAGAATTTACGTATGAAAAAGATCGTTAGTGTATTTAGTCTGTGCTTGATAATCGTATTTATCGGTTGTAAAGCAAAAGAATTGACCCCTGACCAACAAGCCAAAGCTCAGGAGTATGCAAGCAAGATAGAAGACCGCAATTTCACATTCCATGCGAGGAGTGCACAACCCATGGCAAGCAAATCTATTAATCTCAATTACAACTATTATCTCAAAGTAACTAAAGATACAATAATAGCCAGCCTACCTTATTATGGACGCGCGTATAGTGCTCCAATGAATGCAACAGATATCGGTATTGACTTTACTAGTACAGATTTTTTCTACTTGTCGGAAAAGAAAAATAACGGAACTTACGAAATTGAGATAAAGCCTAAGGATATTAGCAATAACCAAAATCAAGGCATCTCTCTTAGATTAAGTATCAGTCCAAGTGGATATGGCACGTTAAATACTTTAAGTACAAATAGGCAAAGCATTTCATTCTATGGGACGATTGACTAATCAATCACATTAAACAAGTTGCATTTAGCATAATACACCATCCGAATGATTAAGGAGTCATTCGGATGATGTATTTATATCCCTACCGCCCAATAATATAGTAGGTAATATAAAATAGTTCGCTACCTTTATCTGTAAATTCATTAGCAAAAAATAATATGTCAATAGAACCCCAAGTGAGTGTCGGTATTTTATCAAGTAAGACCATCACATTTAGCTTGCAAACCGATTATATGTGCTTGCAAAAAGAGGTAAATAACCAAATTTCAGTATCTTACCAAGACGGGAAAATAACATGGAATGGGGTGCTTTATGACCAATTATTATTTGAATCCACCAACAAAGAAGCATCATTTCTAATAAAAGATGTGATCATAGGAATCAATTTTCACTGGGAACGAAAAGAAGATCAAGAATTTAGAGGAACATTAAAACTGATTGTCGAAAACGACCAAATAACAGCTATCAATCTCATCAAAATTGAAGATTATCTCACCAGTGTTATCTCCTCCGAAATGAGTGCAACAGCATCTTTAGAACTACTAAAAGCACATGCCGTTATATCCCGAAGCTGGCTTTTGGCTCAAATTGAAAAAAATAAAGAAATAATAGCAGATAAAACCGAATATTCGGCTTTCACCGAAACTGAAAACGAATTGATTCGCTGGTACGATAGAGAAGACCATACTCATTTTGATGTGTGTGCCGACGACCATTGCCAACGTTACCAAGGCATAACCCGAGCTTCAACCAATATCGAAACGGTTAAACAAGCCATTGCTGCAACTAGAGGGCAGGTTTTAACCTCCGAAGATAAAATATGCGATGCCCGTTTCTCCAAATGTTGCGGAGGAGCAGTCGAAGAATTTCAGAATTGTTGGGAGGACATCCAATTTCCTTATCTCGTAAAGCTAAGAGATGACGTCGATCCCAACAACCTGCCCGACTTAACCATAGAAGCCGAATCTTTGAAATGGATACAAACACGCCCCACAGCCTTCTGTAACACACAAGATGCGAAAATATTGGGGCAGGTTTTAAACAATTACGACCAAGAAACAATGGATTTTTACAGATGGAAAGTAACCTATAGCCAGCAAGAATTATCAGCCCTTATATTGAACCGATCTAACATTGACTTCGGCACTATACAAGAACTTATACCCGTACAACGTGGAACGTCGGGCAGATTGATAAAACTGAAAATTGTAGGATCGAAGAAAACTCTTACAATAGGCAAAGAACTCGAGATTAGGCGTATATTATCAAAATCCCACTTGTACAGTTCAGCCTTTTACGTACAAAAAGAAGGTACGCAATTCACACTCATTGGTGCAGGCTGGGGACATGGAGCAGGCTTATGCCAAATAGGAGCAGCAGTAATGGGCGAAAAAGGATATTCCTACGATAAAATACTGTTACACTACTATTTAGGTGCAAATATCGAGAAACTATATTAAGCCATAAACAAAAAATAATATTTTAAAGCTTACCTTTATAAAGTATAAACTTGACGAAGAATGAATTTCTCCAAAATAACAAACCGATCGACCTCCTTATTATTTATCCTGATTGTATGCCTCTCTCTGCACGAAATCGATGCCCAAACCCTCACTAAACCTATTATAGCAGACATCAGTAAATATTTGACAACCGCCGTACGCCAAGAGATTGCCATAAAAGCAGTACCCATCGATTCGGTTATCATTACCAAAAAGACAGTCAATCTGTATGCAGGAGTAGAGTTATCATATATTCCTTTCCGTAGAAACAATGTGGCGGAAATTTATGCACAAGTAAAGAAGCGTTTACCTCAAGAATATAAAAATTATACGGTATCAATTTATTCCGACAAATACAAAATAGAAGACTACATACCATTGAGCCTTCCCGATCATTTTACGAATAAATTGGATAAACCACTCATAACAAACCTGTCACGACCTTTTTATCCGGACAAAGGATTACAAGGTCATCACCTTGCCTTATGGCAAAGTCATGGGTGGTATTACGAACAAAAACTGGGCAAATGGCAATGGCAACGAGCACGCATATTTCAGACAGTAGAAGACCTCTACACACAAAGTTATGTATTGCCCTACCTTGTGCCTATGCTCGAAAATGCTGGAGCAAACGTATTATTGCCTCGTGAACGGGATACTCAACTCAATGAAGTTATAATTGATAACGACCACAACAGAACCCAATCGACCTACAAAGAACGAAAAGGCAGAGAGAAGTGGAGTGATGGTGAAACCGCAGGATTTGCGAATCTAAAAGGAACATATTCGGAAGGAGAGAATCCTTTCAAGGCAGGAACATTCCGCCAAGTACCAACCACTACAAAAGGCAAAGAAAGCTTTTGCGAATGGATACCCAATATTCCCGAAGCCGGAAAATATGGTGTGTATATTTCGTACCAAACCCTCGAAAATAGTACCGATGACGCACTTTATACCGTATACCATTTGGGGGGAGAAACCCAATTCAAGATAAACCAAACAATGGGTGGAGGAACATGGATATTTCTAGGTTTTTTTAGCTTTGAGGAAGGTAGTAACGACAACTGTAAAGTTGTACTTTCTAACCTAAGCCAAAAATCGGGACGTATTCTTACAGCCGATGCCGTTAAAATAGGCGGAGGGATGGGAAATATTGCCCGGTCGCCACTAGCAAAAGAAACCAATAAAATTACCTATCAACCCACAGTAAGCCATTATCCCCGATATGCCGAAGGCGCAAGATATTGGCTGCAATGGGCGGGTGTTCCCGATACAATCTATAGCCGCACAAAAGGAGAAAGTGATTATTCGGACGATTTTCAAAGTCGCGGATTTTGGGTCAACTATATTGCAGGAGGTTCGAGCGTACTTCCCGAAAAAGGAGGCTTGAATATCCCCATCGATTTGGCAATGGCTTTTCATTCAGATGCCGGAACCACACCCAACGATTCGATAATCGGCACTTTGGGTATTTGCATGACACATGTGAATGACGAAAAATTCGAGAATGGAAAACCTCGTCTGATATCACGTCATTTAGCAGATATGATTACATCCGAGGTGGTAACCGATATCCGTCAAAATTATGAACCCAAGTGGATACGTCGCCCTATATGGAACCGGTCGTACAGCGAAGCCCGTGTACCCGAAGTTCCTACCATGCTGTTAGAGTTACTGTCACATCAAAATTTTGCAGATATGCGGTATGGACTCGATCCCCGATTTCAATTTACGGTAAGCCGTTCGGTTTATAAAGGCATTCTCAAGTTTGTTGCTCACCAATATAATTACGATTATGTGGTACAGCCCTTGCCTGTCACTAGTTTCAGTATAGAATTTGTAAGTGACACGCAAGTCCGCCTAAATTGGATACCTCTGTTAGACAGCACCGAGCCTACAGCTAAACCAACGAAGTTTGTAATATATATGCGTGTCAACAACGGTGATTTCGACAATGGCGAAATAGTGCCTTACAGCAATGCGCAAATAGAGATAGAAAAAGACAAGATATACAGTTTTAAAGTGGCAGCCGTAAATGAAGGAGGCGAAAGTTTTCCGTCCGAAATACTTTCGGTTTGCCGAAAATCGAACGAAAAAGGGAATGTGCTTATCGTCAATGGATTCGACCGCCTGTCGGCTCCCGAAAGCTTTACTGTACAAGACACTATCGCCGGTTTTGGAGATGCAATAGATCACGGAGTTGCCGATAAAGCACAATATAACTACACAGGTAGTCAGTACGAATTTCGCCGAAAAATGCCGTACATGGGCAATGACACTCCCGGTTTTGGAGGTAGTAATGCCGATTACGAAACAACTGTAGTTGCAGGTAATACATTTGATTATCCTTATCTGCACGGCAAAGCAATACTCAATGCAGGCTATTCGTTTATATCCTCCGGCAGAGATGCAGTTGTAAACGGGCAGGTAGATATGTCGAGATACCAACTGGTAGACCTTGTATTGGGTAAACAAAAGCAAACCAATATAGGCAGAGGTTATTTTGTACCCGATTTTAAGACCTTCTCAAAAGACTTTCAATCTAAGATTACAAATTATTGCCGACAAGGAGGCAATATCTTTGTGAGCGGTGCATACGTAGGTTCAGACCTTTGGAGTAGCGACAATCCTCAACAAGAAGACATGGATTTTGCATCCCACGTGCTTAAATATAAATATAGAGCAGGCAGGGCATCTACTACCGGAAATGTAAGCAGCGTAGCATCGCCATTCGGTTTGTATAAGGGCGAATTGGAGTTTTATGATAAGCCCAATTCCGATTCGTACGGAGTGGAGTCGCCCGATGCTATCGAGCCGGCAGGCGAAAATAGTTACAGTATTTATAAATATCCCGGCAACAACCTTAGCGCCGGTATAGCTTCAAAAACGAACTATAAGACATGTGTATTGGGCTTTCCGTTCGAAACGATCGAAGAAGAAAATCAACGAAATGATTTAATGAAAGGGATTCTGTCCTTTATGTTTCGTAAGGACTAAGCATTCTTCCGGCTCTACTACGCAAAACATCAAACATTTGAAGCAGAACGGACAAAATAATAATACTCAGCCCGATAAAGAAAGTAGGGGAGAGCTGCTTTCCTTCGCCAAAGAGAATAATAGCAAGAATAATGCTGTAAACAGGCTCTAAATTGTAAGTGAGATTAACGGTGAATGCCGAAATCTTCTTCAACGCCTGTAGTTGCAAAAGGCATAGACCAATAGTGCAAACAACGGATAATAAGAATAAATATACCCAATCGGGCAAACTTGGCAAAAATGATTCTACCGGAAAAAAATAAAGGTAAAAGGGAAGAAAACAACTCATAAAAACAAAGCCTCCCAACATTTCGTACAACAGCATGGAGGATGAGTTATGACTAGCACCCACTCTCTTATTCATTATGGTAAATAAGGCACAAAATGCCGAAGATATTATCCCCAAGATAATCCCCAAGCGGTATTGTACATCAAACTGAAAAATAAGAAGAATACCACATACGGTAATCAAGCTGAACAAAAGTTCTTTGTATGATATTTTACGGCGATTAACCAATGGTTCAAGAATAGCAGTAAAAAAGCCAACGGTCGAAAAACAAACTACTCCTACCGACACATTAGATGCTTTGATACTCCCATAAAAGAATATCCAATGTAAAGCAAGCAATACTCCTATTCCTCCAATTTTAATTATTTGTCGTTTAGATATCCTGGGTAATTTATTTGTTAACAGAAGGATAAAGTAAAAAGCAACAGAGGTCATAAGCACTCTATACCACACCAATAGCCCTTCGTTTAAAGAGATTAGTTTGCCCAAAATTCCGGTAAAACCGGCAATAACTATCGATAGGTGCAACTTTACGAATGCCTGCTTCATTTTCTATTGTCTAAATAAGAAACAAAGATATCTTATTTTGGGAAAATTCTTAAGAAAAACGTAATGACTTTGTGGCTCAACCTTATCGTTTTTGATACTACTCTGTAACAATAATATAAGAGTTTTGTGTAGAGAAAATTAGAATTTATATGCACAACCAAGATTATCTTATTTCAGTGAAAAGAACCAATAATGTATTGAAGTTTGCCTTCACCCTTTTTGCGCTATTTATAACAAGTATATTATTTGCACAAACCTCCATAAAAGGAATTGTGACAGATGCAAAAACCGGCGAAACTTTACCCGGAGTTTCTATTTCCATAAAGAATACAACACAGGGAGTAGTGAGCGATTTAGATGGAAATTATGAATTGAATGTAGGAGCAGGAAAATATACAGTTACAGCCTCCTATCTCTCGTACGGAGCATTGGAGATAACAGACATAGAGACGAAGAAAGGCGAATCCACCAGTCTGAATATTCCCATGACGGAATCCGAAAATTCATTAAATGAAGTAGTTGTAGTGGCAATGGCTCGGATCAACTCGGAGGTGTCGTTACTCAACTCGATGAAAAATGCCAATGGTATTGTTAGCGGTGTTTCGTCTCAACAAATATCAAAGAACCAAGACCGTGATGCTTCGGAGGTTATTAGACGCATTCCCGGAATATCCATTATGGACAATAAGTTTATTGTAGCTCGCGGATTATCGCAACGATACAATAATGTATGGATCAATAATAGTGCAACTCCCAGTTCTGAATCTGATACCCGTTCTTTCTCGTTCGATTTGATTCCCAGTTCGCAGATCGAAAACATTATGATTGTAAAATCGCCACAGCCCGAACTTCCAGCCGATTTTTCAGGAGGTTTTGTAAAGGTGGCAACTAAAGGAATCCCCAACGAGAATACGATGGAAATAGGTTATGGGATGGGTTTTAATACCGCAACACAATTTCACGATTTTAAATACAGTTCGGGCAGTTCTACTGACTTTTTGGGATTCGATAATGGATTTAGAAGCCTGAAAAGTATTGTTCCATTTCGTCTTGATGCCAATAATACCAAAAGTGTGGATGCGGTAAGTAAAAACGGCTTCAATAATAACTGGGATGTGAAAACAAAAACTCCTATACCCGATCAACGATTTTCGTTTGCCTTAGGTAGACGCTTAAATATGGCAAACGGTCAACAATGGGGATTAAATACCGCTCTCAATTACAGTTCGGTAAGCCGTGCATATACAGGTATGAAGAATGCCCAATATAGTGTGTATAACAATATATCGGATAAGCCGGAACCCGATAACGATTACAATGACGATCAGTATAACACAAATACTCGTTTGGGAGGTATGGTTAATTTATCCTTTATTCCTAATAAGAATAATCGTTATGAGTTTCAAAATATCTTCAACCAGTTGGGACAAGATCGTTATACCTATCGTACAGGAACAGATTATACAAGCGGTCGTGAAAAGAAACAAGAAAAACAAGAATACTTATACTCAAGCAGAACTACTTATGCCGGACAATTGACAGGCAAACACACACTTTCGTTAGTTGATCAACTAGATTGGACTTTGGGTTTCTCGTATGCCAATAAAAACCAACCCGATAGACGCATTATCAACCGCACCGAAAATGCTTCAACCGATCAAGACCCCTATAACGGAAAGATGTACGTGTCTCAAGCAGATATAGAGCGCAACTTTGTAGCTTTGGACGAATATACTTACAATGCAGGAGCAAACTACTCCCGAGATGTGAAACTAGGATCATCCATCATATCTACTCTAAAGGGTGGTTTTTATGGAGAATACAGAGCTAGAGAATACAATACCCGTGATTTTGATTATCTGTATAATGAGAGCTATTTCCCGTATAGCTTTCGTTTTGGAGATCCTGTAAACGAAATACTTGTTCCCGCAAATTATGGAGCAAATAAGCTTTACATCAATGAATCGACCAATAATGTAGATAGCTACAAAGGTAATAATAAACTATTGGCGGCTTACATGGCAATAAATATTCCCTACAATAAATTCAATATTTATGCAGGGATGCGATTTGAACATAATATTATGACTCTTACCAATTATGTATCGGAGGTAGGCTTTAATACTAAAGATACAGAATACAAAACGACTGATGTTTTCCCCTCATTAAATGCCAGTTATACAATTAATAAAGACAATATTTTGAGATTTGCCTATGGCATGTCTGTCAATCGCCCTGAATTTAGAGAAGTTTCACCTGCTTCGTATTACGATTTCGACTTATTTAACCGAATACAAGGTAATCCTAAATTAGAGGCAGCTTATATTCAGAATTTAGACCTTCGTTACGAATTTTACCTTTCTTCGGGCGAACTACTGTCGGTAGCTCTTTTTTACAAACATTTTGATAATCCCATTGAGTGGAGTTTTATTAATACAGGCGGAGGTAGCCGCATTTACACTTTCGAAAATGCTTTGTCGGCACAAAATTTAGGAATAGAAGTCGACATCAAAAAACGCTTAGATTTCATCGGCTTAAAAGACCTGTCGGTAGTAATCAACGGATCGATAATAGATAGTAAAGTGAAATTTGCCAAAGGAAGTGTTGAAGACGAACGCCCTTTACAGGGGCAATCACCTTATCTTGTCAATGCCGGACTTTTTTATCAGAACGACCCTTTGAAATTCACTATAGGTTTGATGTATAATATAATAGGCAAGCGCATTGTAGGTATCGGTCTAAAAAGTAATAGCGAAAACAGTACCATTAATGACGATATACCCGACATGTACGAAATGCCTCGCAATATACTTGACTTTACTGTTAGCAAACGATTTGGCAAGCACTTAGAGATTGCCGCAGGTATCAAAGATATTTTATCGCAAGATGTTTTGTACAAACAGTTTCCCAAGTTTGCAGACAGCAATGGAAACATACAGGAGAGAGAACAAATAACAAGACAATATAATCCCGGACAGAATATTACTATTTCTGCCAAATTGAATTTCTAACGATCATTATCCCCGTAGGGGCGAATTGCATTCGCCCGTTACAAACCAAAAACGAATTTTTATTTATCTAATTTCTAAATATTAAAACAATGAAACTATTCAAGTTATTTAATTTAGCACTGATTGCAAGTAGCTTCATGCTTTTTACAAACTGTAATAATGATGATAATTCATCAACAAATCCTGACCCCAATCCCACACCTGTGGTAACCGGAACAATTGGCGACGGTAGCAACGCATATAAGATTACAAAAGATATTGTTTACAAAAAAGGAACTTACTCCCTCAAAGGCTGGGTGTATGTAACCAACGGAGCTTCTGTAACTTTCGAAGCAGGTTCTATTATCAAAGGAGATAAAGATACTAAAGCGAGTTTAATCATCGAACCCGGAGCAAAAATCTATGCACAGGGAACAGCTTCTCAACCTATTGTATTTACTTCGGCGCAAGCCAAAGGAAACCGTAAACCGGGTGACTGGGGAGGTCTTATTATTTGCGGTAAGGCTAAAAATAATAACGGAACACCGCTTGCCATAGAGGGAGGACCTACTACTTTACATGGTGGTGATAATGATAACGATAATTCGGGCGTACTAAGCTATGTACGTGTAGAATTTGCAGGCTACCCTTTTGAAGAAAATAAGGAAATAAACGGTGTTACTTTCGGCTCGGTCGGTAGAGGCACAAAAGTAGACCACGTACAAGTGTCATATAGTAATGATGATTCTTTCGAATGGTTTGGAGGTACGGTGAGTCCTAAATACTTAGTAGCTTATCACGGTTGGGACGATGATTTTGATACCGATTATGGTTTTTCGGGAAAATTGCAATATCTGTTAGCTGTTCGCAATCCTAAAATTGCTGATACCTCTCTTTCAAATGGTTTTGAATCAGATAATAATGCTTCGGGAACCGATGCTACCCCTAAGACTTCTGCCGTATTCAGTAATGTTACTTTGGTAGGACCTATCGGTCAGGCTGCCGACTTTATGAATACATTACAATATCTCAATGCCGGAAGCTACAGACCGAACAACAACTCAAAAACAGGTTTGTTTCAAGCAGCTATGCAGATCAGACGTAACTCTCAGTTAAGCTGTTTCAACTCCGTGGCAATGGGATTCCCTGTGGGATTGCTTCTTGATAACCAGAAAGGGAATACACAAAATTTGGCAACTAACGGTACTTTGAAAGTTAAAAATGTGTTCTTTGCCCAAATGGGTGTAGTAGGATCGGATGTAAATAACAGCTTTGTGGATAAATTTTCGACAAACGGAAAGGACATGACCGATGCGACATCGTTTTCCACTACTTACTTTACAGGTCAAACAAGCAACAAAGTATTGGCTAATATATCGGATCTTAAATTGAAACAACCAAATAGTTTATCGGCTAGCCCTAATTGGGGACCTTCGGTAGGTAGTCCGCTATTGGGTGCAGCTTCGTTCTCCGATGCATTGTTACAATCGGGTTTCGATCAGGTTGATTATGCAGGAGCATTCAAAAGTGATGCGGATGCCGACAATTGGACAAAAGGCTGGACAAATTTTAATCCTCAAAATACAGATTATTAAGCTATAAGGTAGAGATTGTTTTTAGGACTAAGATAAGGTTGTATATAAATTCAGTGAATGGCTCTACTATTGTGCAAGCGGCTAGTGATTAGTCGCTTGTTTTTTTAGCATCCACTATATAATAAGAAAAAGCTCCTTTTCAATTACGAAAAGGAGCCTCTTTATATTTACAGACTGTTCAATAAGTCTATCTTACCATCATTTGCAAGTTTGAGGATAAGCTCGCCAAACAAGGTATTTTGCCAAGCAAACCAAGCTCTTGTGAAATTTTTCGGATCATCTTTGTGGAACGATTCGTGTATGAAGCCTGTATTGGCATCGGTACTCATCAACATTTGAAGACATTTTTTGATTTCGACATCGTTTTTACTTGTAAATGCTTTCATCATAATACTCATAGGCCATATCATATCATAACCGATATGTGGTCCGCCAATACCTTCGCCGGCTGTACCTTTAAAGAAATAAGGATTGCTTGCACTCCAAACAAATCTTCTCGTATTTAGATAGATCGGATCCTTCATCCTATTTGCATCCAAATATCCCATTGCCAATAAGCTGGGTACGTTGGCATCATCCATCAGCAATTGGTTACCAAAACCGTCTACCTCAAATGCGTAAATCTTTCCGTAAACAGGATGATTGTTAACCGCATATTTTTTCAAAGCAATTTCGACTTCGCTCGCCAAAGCTGTACACTTAGTAGCTAATGCTGTATTTTTCTTCACTTTTGTAAGTATCTCGGCAGCCTCACGCAACGACGATACTGCAAAAAAGTTAGAAGGCACTAAAAACTGAAAGGTAGTAGCATCGTCTGACGGACGGAAAGCCGAAGCAATCAATCCAACAGGTTTTACAGGATTACCCAATCCGTTGTTAGAAGTAGTATCTAACTGACGCTCGGTTTTCCTCATAAATTTATAAGGACCTACCCCGTCTTTACGTTGCTGCTCTTTGAATGTTTTCAATACAAGTTCCATAGCAGCCACCCAATCGGATGTAAATACGCTGTCATCTCCGGTTACTTTCCAGTAGTAATAAGCTAAACGGATGGTATAACAAAGCGAGTCGATCTCCCATTTACGCTCGTGAAGTTCGGGCTTCATATCCGTGATATCGGTCATCCATTCGTTATCAGCAATTGCACCATCGTTAAACGCATTTGCATACGGATCGATCAAAATACATTTTGTTTGACGGTTGATTACACCTGCTAACATTTTTTTTAGCTTAGGGTCTTTGTTCGCCAACTGCACATATGGAAATACCTGAGCTCCCGAATCGCGCAACCACATCGCATGAATATCTCCTGTATACACAAAAGTATCGTCTTTGCCGTCCTGCACTCGGTAATGAACCGTAGTATCCAATGTATTGGGAAAACAGTTCTCAAACATCCATGCCAAACGTTCATTTTTCAACAGTTTCTTGATACGTACTATTTCATCCTCTACGGCTGACGATTGAAACAAGCGTTCTGTAGCTTTTGGGCGGTTTGTCACATACACTTTAGTGTTATCACTTATTGCCGCTGCCGACTTAAAGGCATTATCCGAAGCGTGTATTGCTCCGACCGACAAGGTCGATAACATGCACAATGCCAACATTTTATTTGCTAAATTTTTCTTTACAACCATGTTGTGTTTATTTATTTGTTATTAAAATTTAAATTAAAGAGACTTCCCAACCCTCAGAGGAGGGAGCTGTTTCTCCCCTTTGGGGAGATTAAGAGGGGCTGTTATTTTATTCCGCCTAGGCGTGCATACATTTCTACCATTGCAGCTTGGGTAAGCAGCCATTTTGAATTGTCTTTGGTTTTTCCGCTTAAATCTTTGTAAAACAAACCGTTTTCGTCACGAGCATGTTCCCACGAATAGTCGAGGTTCTTTTTGAAAGCGTTAAGATACAAAGGATTTTTGTCTATTTTGTATAATTCTATAAAACCTCTCAGCATTACAGCCGTAAACCAAACATCTCCCTTTTTCAAAATCTTAAATTGCTCCCCTTTTTCATCTTTAAAATCTTCAAAGAAATAGTTGTAAGCCGATCGAGCTATAAGCTGTGCATCAGTTAAATATTGCTTATCCTTAGTCAGGTTATACAATAATGCTGCCGACTGCATCATCTGCCCGCTATTGTAAGCAAATTTAGCTTTACCAATATTACCATTTAGTCCAATATTGTCAAAATATAAATTGTCTGCAGGATCCTGTAGCTGTTTTTTTGTCCATTGATACAGAATTTTTCCTTCTGTAAAATAAGTCTTGTCATTAGTTGCCTCAAAGAGTTTAAGAGCAAAAACACTTCCTGGAGCATTTGAACATGTATTTTTTGACTCTTTTTTTTGCTCACACCAATAGATTCCGCCTCCAAGTTTATCATCTGTACCGCTCATTACAAACTTCCAAATTAGTTTGGCTTTTTCTAAATATTGCTTTTCTTTGGTGAACATATACACATCAGTAAAATCGATGCCCAACCACACATTATCGTCATAAAAACGATCCGATTGCGGAGCACCATTAATATAAGACGCGTAGGCATAAGGGGTTCTGGCAGTATCAAAATATTTTTCCAATCCTAATAATACCCTCGAATCGAGCAGTACTTTATATTTTTTGTCTTTAGATGTCTCCATCAGCACGTTTACAGCCGAAAAAGTTCCGGAGAAGGGCCAAAGATACGAATACGGATTAGGGATCTTTGCCTGTTCATTAGAAGCCAAGTAGGTTGCCGAATATTTGTTGTCGAACGGATAGGTTTCACGCAACAAGTTGGTGTTATCTGCCGAATAATGAGCATATAAAGAATCGAGGGTTGCCTTTGCTCTCTCTAAATTTACATTGGAGCGCTTTATGCTCTTTGCCTGACACGAAACCAAAGGAAAGATTACTATAGAAGCAAAAAATAAACACTTAAGTAGATGTTTTATCATGACTATTATTATTTAAAGATCTCGATTGTTGGTTATTGTATTAATGATACAAACAACGAAGATAAAAATGTTTTCGATTCAATGAAAATTTAATGTAACTCTATATGTTTTTTTCACATATTAAACAAGGTTCATCTGCAAGGAAACACTCAAGTATAGCATAAAAATTCCGAATATAAAATATCATTTGCACTTATTTAGTTTTAACTTTGCATTTACTCGAGCATCAAAAATTACTGTTGAGTGTTCGATGTATTATTGCTTTTATAATCACCAGTTTGTGTAAATTTAAACGAGGTGTTACCTGCATTACAGTATAGATGAATTTTATAGAATAACTATGTTGATATTTAATACAACCCTGCATGTTGATGATGCAATAGAAGTTGAGTTTATAAACTTCTTGAAGACTTTTTATGTCCCTCAAGCTTTGCAGGGTACTCTTTTGAGACAGCCAACTTTATCTAAAATAGAGCGTCAGCACGAAGAAAGTGGGGTAAGTTATGCTCTGCAATTTAAAACTAACGATATCGACACATTGAGTAAATGGGTAGAGGAAACGGGCGAAAAACTAAGCTTGGAGATGACCAAAAGATTTGGAACTAAAGTGAACGGATTTGTTACTCTCATGGAAGAGGTTTCGCTACTGTAGTTGAGATATCTTATATTTCGAAAATCAATAGACATTAATGGCTAAAATAGAAAAAGAGCGTATTATTTTGGGCATTGATCCCGGTACTCAAATTATGGGGTACGGAGTTTTGCGTGTATTGAATAATAAACCCCAATTGATAACAATGGGTGTAATACAGTTGAGTAAATACGACGATCATTACTTAAAGTTGAGGCGTATTTTCGAACGGGTGCTGGCTTTGGTAGAAGAATATTTGCCGGATGAATTGGCAATTGAAGCCCCCTTTTTCGGAAAAAATGTACAAAGTATGTTGAAACTCGGTCGTGCTCAAGGGGTTGCTATGGCTGCTGCTCTGTCTCGGGATATTCCTATTTTTGAATATGCACCGCTTAAGATAAAAATGTCCATTACCGGAAATGGTAAAGCTGCCAAAGAGCAGGTTGCTTATATGCTTCAACAATATTTGAAAATTCCGGATGAGAACATGCTTCCTCAAATGGATGCTACGGATGGATTGGCGGCGGCTGTGTGTCACTTTTTTCAGACCAATAACCCTACTCAAGAGAAGAAGTTTAATAGTTGGAAAGATTTTATAAATCAAAATCCCAATAAGGTGAAGGGAGATAAGTAGTTACAGGTTACAAGTTACTCGTTTACTTTACTTCTCGTAACTTGTAACTCGTAACTATTGTCTCAATCTATTCTAGGATCAGTTCCCCATTTCAGCTTATTTTTTAAAGTGCCGTAGAATGTATGCCCGATGCGTTTTACGACACGTACCGATGTTTCGGCTTTCTTTATTTGAAGAATAGTTCCATTTACGGGCATTGCCTTAGAACGTCCATCGAGAGAGATAAGAAAACACGAACTGCGACTTCTTACATGAAGTGTAAGTATGTTATTGTCTTCAATCACCAACGGGCGTGCACTCAAACTATGAGGTGCAATAGCGGTGATAATAAAGTTAGAAGTGTTAGGTGCCATAATAGGACCTCCCACACTCAGCGAATACGCAGTAGATCCTGTGGGGGTGGCTATTAGAAGTCCGTCAGCTTCGTAAGAAGTGAGCCTTTCGCCATTGATATTTGCTTCGATGGTAATCATCGATGACGAATCTTGCTTCAATATGGCTATTTCATTAAGTGCGTAATCAGTCATTTCCGCAGAAGAGTCTTTAACTGTCAATTGAAGTTGACTACGCTCTTCTATTGTATAATTACCATTTAAAATTTCGGATAGAGTTTCTTCCATATCATCTTCGGAAACATCAGCCAAAAAACCAAGTCGTCCCGTATTGATTCCCAAAATAGGTATATTCTTTTCTCGGATAGCCGACACTGTTCGCAAAAACGTACCGTCGCCACCTATACTGAATACCATATCGAGATCGAAATTAAGATTATGATGGTCTATAATGCCGGTAATATAATTAGTCAGGTCAAGCTCCGGTTTAAGATATTCGTAAAATTTTTTTTGAATGAATACCTCTACATTGCTGTGAGACAGAGTATCAAAAATCTTTTTTATCTGTTCTATATTTTGATATTTTTTGCCGAAAATTCCTATTTTCATAAAAGATACGTTTAACTGTCCGTTGGTTTAAATCACTCCGTGTGCTCGAAACATCTTGATATCAATAAAGTCTTCGACCTTAAAAATACTGAAATAGTATCAAGTTTCGGTATTTACTATTAAATTTGCGTAATAGTATACGAGCAATGATGCAAAGTTGGTGAAAAAGTTTTATTATCGAATACATTCAACTATAAAGTAATGTAAACTCTTATACGAAAACAGAACAAAGAAGGTCTGCGACCGACATTAAGCAAAGAAACTATTATGACACAGTTGAGCGTAAATATAAATAAAGTTGCCACTATACGAAATGCACGCGGAGGTAATGTCCCCAACGTTCTGCAAGTAGCTCTCGATTGCGAAAGGTTTGGAGCACAAGGTATAACAGTGCATCCTCGCCCCGACGAACGTCATATCAAATTCAAAGATGTATATGATCTGAAAGCTCAAATAAAAACAGAGTTTAATATAGAGGGGTATCCTTCGGCTGATTTTATCGAATTGATCCGATCGGTAAAACCCACTCAAGTAACTTTGGTACCCGATGCTCCTGATGCGATTACATCCAATGCAGGTTGGAATACCAAGCAGCATCAGTCGTTTTTGAGCGATCTGGTAGATGAGTTCAAGGCAATGGGAGTTCGTACCTCCATATTTACAGGCACTGATGCCGAAATTATAGAATATGCTGCAAAAACAGGAACTGATCGTATCGAGTTGTATACCGAACCTTATGCTACTCTGTATCCAAAGAATAGAGATGAGGCAATAGCTCCGTTTGTGGAAGCTGCCAAAATTGCCAAAAAGCTGGGTTTAGGTATAAATGCAGGACACGATTTGAGCCTCGAAAATCTGAACTTCTTGTATAAAAATATCCCTTATATCGAAGAGGTATCTATTGGTCATGCCTTGATTAGCGATGCTCTTTATTTAGGATTAGAAAAAACAATTGAAGCATATAAAAATTGCTTGAAATAGGTCTTCGACCTCTTAATAATAAATTGACAATGGCTATGATAAAAGAAAAATCAATAAGTTTAGCAGGAACAATAGGGTTTCACATAATTCTGTTGTTGTGCTTATTGTTCTATTACATGAAGCCAGTAAGCGATAACAGATACAGCCAAGAAGCCGGCGGTGTGCCTGTAATGTTCGGCAATGTTGCCGATGCAGGAGGAGACGATGAGCCTTCGGGACGGGGAAATGGTTTGACCAAAGATGTAACCAACCCCATAGAATCAGACCCAACTATACCTAATAATTTGGGAAAGTCGACTCCCGTAAACAAAGTAGAGCCTACCCCTGTAAAAACAACTACACCTAAAGTTACAACAAATACTAAAGCTCCTACCGTGACACAGGATGCAGAGAAAACCATAGCCATAAACGAGGCAAAGAAAGCCGCCGCAGATAAAAAACGTAAGGACAATGCTGCCGCTGCAACTGTACGCAAAGCTCAAGCGGATGCCGATCGTGCTGCTCAGGCAGAAGCCGATCGTAAAAAAAATATCAATAGCCAAATGGCTGGTTTATTTGGTAACGGATCGGGTAGTGGTGGTCGTGGAAATACACAAGGAACAGGTACACAGGGTTCGCCATCGGGTAATGGTAGTACGGGAAAAGTTTCGGGTGTAGGCGGTACCGGAACGTACGATCTAGGAGGACGTGGTGTTGGTGCAGGAGGTCTAAAGCTTCCCGAATACCATGTAGATGACTACGGAACAGTGGTTGTGGATATAATTGTAGACCCCAAAGGCAACGTAATAGAGGCAGGTATCGGCAAGGGAACAAATACTACGAATGCCAGTTTGAGAAACGAGTCGTTGCAAGCTGCCCGTCGTACCAAATTTGCCACAAGCTCTAATTTGAATAATCAAAAAGGTACAATTACTTATAAATTTAATCTTAATTAAAAGTAAACGAGTTGATGAGTAAACAGGTATACAAGACTTGTTAACTCATTTACTCGTCAACTTGTTTACTTAAATATTTCACATATGAAGAAAGCATTGATTTTTTTAACCACAGGATTTGAGGAAATAGAAGCTTTGGCTACTGTAGATATTTTAAGAAGGGGAGATGTGGATGTCGAAACCGTATCGTTGACCAATGAAAAGATAGTAGTAGGCAGTCATACTATTCCCGTAGTTGCCGATTTATTGTTTTCTGAAGTAGACTTCTCTGCTATCGATATGTTGATTTTACCGGGGGGTACTCCAAAAATCAATGATCACGACGGATTGAAAAAACAAGTGCTGGCTTTTGCCGAAGCCGATAAAGATATAGCCGCCATTTGTGCAGCACCAATGGTTTTAGGCGGATTGGGCTTGCTTAAAGGCAAATCGGCTACCTGCTATCCCGGATTTGAGAAGTACCTCGAAGGGGCTACCTTGAAAACACAAGAGGCTGTAGTCGTAGATGGTAAAATTGTAACAGGCAGAGGTCCCGGACTCACTTTTGATTTTGCTCTTCAATTGCTCGAAATAATTGCAGGCAAGAGTAAAAGAGATGAGGTTGCCAAGGGCTTATTATTAACCTCACCCCAGCCCTCTCCAAAGGAGAGGGGGCTATAATACCTCATATCTAGCTCTCGCTCTCTGTACTCCCTGTCCTTTGGAGAGGGTTGGGGTGAGGCGCACATTCTTATTTCTAACGATCAATGATAAAACCACTCACATCTCTTCGGTTCATATTTGCTTTTATGGTTTTTATGAGCCACAATATTGCTTTCGACAAGGCGACAGATCCATTTCTTCATCATCTCTTTTATGAAGGATTTGTAGGGGTGAGCTTCTTTTTTATTTTGAGTGGATTTATTCTCACTCATGTCTATCAGCAAGGATTTGAGGAAAATCGTATTAGCAAGCGAAGCTTTTACGTCTCACGTCTGGCACGTATCTATCCTCTGCATCTTCTCACATTGTTGATATGGGTGTATATGAGAAAAGATCATCCGTTGAATATACCCTACATAACCAATCTTATTTCTAATACATTTCTAGTACAGAGCTTTTATCCAACAGACGAAATACGGTTTAATGATGCAGCATGGAGCCTCTCGGCTGAGATGTTTTTCTATCTGCTTTTCCCTCTCTTGATAACTTGGTTTGCAACCATCAAGCGTAAATTTCTAATAGGATTTACAGTAGCGGCTGTCATTCTGCTTATTCTGTGTCCTATATTCAGCGGAACTAAAAACGAAGAGTGGTTTCTTTATAGTTTTCCCCCCGTCAGATTATTGGATTGTGTGTTGGGGATAATCCTCTATAATATGTGTCAATCGGTCAAAATTAAGGAGTTAATAAGAAAAATTTCCCCTACTGTATTAGAGCTGTCGGTTATTACCCTGTTCTTTACTTCTTATGTGATTGCTTATTTTGTGCCCGAAATTTATCGATATTCTATGTGGTATTGGCTACCCGTGGGACTAGTTATATGTGTATTTTATTTTCAAGCAGGAAAGATTTCTAAATTTCTGTCGAATGATATATTTATTTGGCTGGGTGACATAAGTTTTGCTTTTTACCTGTTTCATGGTATGGTTGACTGGTACATAAAAAGGGCGTTCTTTTTGATGGATATAAATGTCAATATGCCAATTGTTTTTGTCTTGGGGCTTATATTAACTATTCTAGTTTCGGGCTTATCCTTCAAATATTTCGAAACACCTGCCAACAAGTGGGTCAAACAAAAGCTAGGCGATTATCAAAGGGTGAAAAAGGCTTAAAGCCATTTTTTCTTCTTCAAAAAAAGGATAGCTGTTATTACAATTAATGCCATAATTCCCCATGCAATAATGTAGCCATATTTCCACTTCAATTCGGGCATATATTCAAAATTCATACCCCACACTCCAACCATAAAGGTGAGGGGGATAAATATAGTAGATACAACAGTCAGTTTGGTTATGACGTTGTTTACCTTCAAGTTATTGTTATTGAAGTACAGATTGATTAGCGAATTAATTGATTCGTGGAAAATATCAAGATCATCGGATGCACTTCTCAGGCGGTCGTCGTAATCATTAAAATACATCCTGTTCTCTTGTTTTACCAAATGATTATTATTGTGCAACAAGTTCGAGTATTCTTCCCGCATAGATGTCACGGCACGTTTCAGCAGCGAGTAATCTTTTTTACAGTTGCGTATAAACCGCATGATATCTACTCCCTTTGTATCATTATCTATGAGTTTGTCTTCCATATCATCTATTCTGGCGGCGAGTTTCAGTACTGTGCCGTTATATAGGGATTGAACACAATTGAGCAATATGTATAGGAGGTAACTTGTCCCTTTTTCGCGTATCTGCACCTTCGAACTTTTTATAGCTTCTTGAACATCGGTAAATATGGGCGTTGAGTTTTCTTGAAAGCTTATTACATAATTATCTCCCAAAATAAAGGCAACATGATCTAAATCCAACTCGCGTGATGTTTCATCAATATAACATCCCGACATCAATATAAATGTATTGTGTTCGTAGGTAATCACTTTGGTTACATTACGCCACGACAGTAGGTCTTTGACATCAAATCGGGGTATACCAAACGATTTGCAAATATTAAAGATTATTTCGGCATCGGCTATTCCTACTATCTTAAACCAGTTGATACAATCTGCTTTTATCAAGTCTTTTATTTTGCTTGTGGGGGCAATTATTTTTGTTGTGGCTTGTTGGGAGTCATATTGTATCAATTCTATAGAGGTAGATATCTGTATATCTCCCAAATAGGGAAGGTCTTCGAGCAAATGGGCATTTTTTATATGTTTTTTGCTCTGTACTTTGTTAGAATTCTGCTTTGCCATAAAATGGAATCTACTAATTTAACGTAGGTCAAAAATAAGAAAAAATGCTATATTTGTTACTCCAATTATGGTTAAGTATGATGAAATATTTGTTATAGGCTCTTTTTAACTGTAACAGTTTATTATTTATATACTTAATAAATAGAAAACAGAATTCACTAACAGACAGTGTATTAATTGAAAAATCGAATGATTACTTCATGAATAATTCTTTTGTAAAAGCATTGTACGGAAAGAAGTTACAGATCTTTTTTCTGTTTTATATAATTATGTTTCTTCCGATTTTGACGCCTTTGGCACACAATCTGTCCTATAAACAAGTTTCTATTACCATAATAATTAATTCAATATTGTTTATTTCGATAGGAATTTTGTTATTATTTTGTAAATCTCGTACTCAAAAATTAATTTTTTCGGGATTATTCATCATCTCCTATCTGCCCAATACAATATACACCAGCTATCTGTTGTTTGCACATGTTTTGCTGCAAAAAGACAGTGTTATAAGTCTGTTTGAAACCAATCCCGAAGAAAGCAAAGAGTTTTTGGTACACTATTTTAATCCGTGGATTATTGTAGGATGCGTAGTTTACATACTTTTTTGTTTTCTGATCATTTGGAGAATGAGGGTCAAAGAATCTCTAAAGGTGAGAGAGCATAAGTTTGCTTTTTTGTCTGCTCTCATTTCCTTAGTATTGGTTGTGTCAGTTCCGGTCTTGTCGAGACCTGTTTATTTCATCAATTTCTATAAGCTGTTTGTCAACTATAAAATACGGCTAAAAAACGAGGAGGAAGCTATTATCGAACGGCAATCGCAGCCTTATGAAGTGAAAGATATTCGTCAAGATACAATTCCCAAAACCATCGTGGTCGTTATCGGCGAATCTCTCACCCGTCAGCATATGTCGTTATACGGTTATCCAAGGAATACCAACCCTCAACTATCGGCATTGGGAGACAGTCTGTTGGTATATGATAACGTTATTTCTCCTCAAGTACACACTATTCCTGTGCTTCGCTCGGTGTTAACATTGGCAGATAGGGATAACCCAGATCATATTACCGAGAAACCGTCGATGTTTGAACTCTTTAATAGGGCAGGATACGAAACCTATTTTATCAGCAATCAGCCATTTGGAGGAAATTTTAAAACCAGTTATGATGTTTTGTTGAATTTATCGAAGAATTTATCGAACTTGGCTACCGAAAAACAACCTGATGAAATAATTCTGTCTACTTTTAACGGAATTATATCGGGAAACAAGCAGCAGAATAAACTTATCTTGATACATCTTATCGGGAATCACATGGCGTATGAGTTTCGGTACACACCTTCGTACAATATTTTTAGTAACGATAAAGATCATGTGATAAAAGAGACTGAATTTCGTGATAAAAAAGCAATACATACTATTGACAAGTATGATAATTCGGTTTTATATAACGATTTTGTAATTTCTCAACTAATACGTTCCCTACAACTGCGATCGAATAAGAATACGGCTTTGGTATATTTTTCCGATCACGGTGAAGAGGTGTATGAAACTCGCGAGTTTGCAGGGCATGCCTACGAAAAGGTGTCGACTTCGATGTGCGAAATACCC
>JAVBJR010000119.1:0-3480 GCA_031546965.1 Dysgonomonas sp. | reverse complement strand
ATAACAATGGCCCTAATACCGATCCCTGAGGCACACCACTATTAACCCCTAACCAATCTAAATGTTCCCCGTTGATAACTACCAGCTGTTCTCTATCTGTCAGCCAATTTTTAATCCATCGTAGCAGATTCCCTGTCACACCCTTTTTTCTCAGTTTTCGAATAAGTTTACCGTGGCTAACTTTATCAAATGCCTTTGCCAAATCCAACAAGATATCTACACTAGAGCCCCCATCAACCCATTTAGTGATTACCTCGAAGAATTATAATAAGTTTGTCAAACAAGATCTACCCTTTCTGAACCCATGCTGGGTGTTCTTAATTAAATTATTATCCTCCAGATGTTTCTGAAGAGCATCCCTAATAACAGACTCCAAAAGTTTACCCACCACTGATGTCAGACTGACTGGCTTATAATTCCCCGCGTCATTATGAGACCCCTTTTTATATACAGTATAGGCACAACGTTTGCACATTTGAAATCCATAGGAACCTCCCCTGTTTCGATAGACTCTTGAAATATTTCAACAAGTGCATCCACAACCTCCGCCTTTACTGCTTTTAATAATTTCCACGTGTAATGATGATAATAGTCAACCAGCCAAAAAACCCGGCGTTGCCTGGGGGGGGGGGTATGTGGGGGTGTGTGGGGGGTGTGCGGGGGTGTGCGGGGGTGTATGGTGTTGTGAAGCCGAAGTACATCAGGGGGTTGAGTGGTTGCGCATGAACTGATTGTGGCAATGTGACACAGTGGTGTTTATAGGTTTGTGACTGTATTTAAGGGCTTTGAAGGCATCACGTGGCACGTGGGGTTGGGGGTCAGGTAGCCTCATACCTTCCCTGGTTCCCTGGGCAATTCCCGGTTCCATGGGCAACAGACCTGGGAAACCCGGGGAGCATTGCTGGGAAACTAAGTGCTGGGGCAGCACGATGGAGAGGTGTTGGGCGTTTTACACGTAGAAGGAGGCGAGGCTGGGGTCGCCAGACCCTCGGCGACCTGGGTTAGGGAATTCGGCGTCCCCCTGTGAAGGTTTGAAGGCGATAGCATGAAAATTGTGGAAATGCATCGTGCCGGACAGAGAGACAGACAGAGAGACAGACATTCTAATTTACTGATATAGATAAATGTGAGCTGAGTCTTTTAAATTACAAGTGGACCTAACTTTTTGGCACAGATTGCGCAATAATTTGCAATTTCTCTCCACTGCTAACACGCGTGTCATTGGCACTCGTCCATTCAAACGAAGCATGTTCATTATAGCTGGTTGCCCTTTCCCGTGTGCATGCATTCCTATGCATGATCATTGACCCTATATATCCACACGCCAGTCCATGTTTGCATTTTCTTTACTTTGTATAAAACTATTGAGTTTGAAAATAAGGATCAGTTGTTCACAGGTGACTAGAGCATGTTGGCTCTTCTTCAGAGTACCATGGTTAACTATAGTTCAAGTGTAGAAACAGATTGGACCAAACAACCCTCGTAATAATGACGATAACACAATACCACCATCGCAAACTTAATTAAAAATTGTGTGACTGCGATTGCTCTATTCCTATGTACATTCAGGACACAATATCAAATTAACATATTGTTTTGTTACAGAAAATATTGCAATGGAATGGTCAAGACAGTTAAAGAGCAGTTTTCAGTCTTGGACAATTAGTATATTTTTAATACGCAATTCATCACAAGATTATCAGAAAATGTTTCCCAAAACAAACGGCTGTGTGAATATTGTGTTGCTAAGAGATAAGAATATGGAAAAGCTTTTTGACAAACCAAATGTAAATAGCATTTTGTAGCATTAATATTAAACATATGTAGAATATTATTTCAGCATGCTAAATATCCTAAGAGCATGCAATAAAATTAATTATTTAAACAGCATTATAACTTCATTGTGAATCAGTTCATCTATAAATTGTGAAATTAATTTGTTATGTAGTTTTGCTATATTGATTGGCCTGTTTCAGATATTAATGGAAAAGAGGGACTATATTCTGTACAGTTCTCGATTCATAATAGTTGGAAGATGTTTGCCGTGGTTTGTAACACAATATAATATTTCTGATGAAGTTGAAATGGTGGTCCTTGATGTAGATACAAGGAAATGGGTAAATGATTTATATAAGACGTGTGTGTAATTATACTATTCGTGAAAGTTGTAAAGTCTCAATTTTAATTGTAGATTCATGGAGATATTACCAGACAAAACCTAACTATCTATTCCACATTTCGCTTGAATCATAATAATTGGACGGTATTTCCTATGGATTCTGTCACAGCGAATGACCGTTTTTTAGGAAAACACGCGAAGAAAAACCGAACAAGTTATGGATTATTAAAAGGAATCCCATTAACAGCATCTGTCTATAGTGTAAGTAATAGAACCACATTCTTAAAAAAATTAAAGTTATAGCAAAAATTAAGGGGAAGATGTTGGAACTGACGCAAGTGTAATTTTCAATGTGCAGACTCGCAATATTGTAGAATACAATGATGGATATTTCACAGGCTTCTTTGGTGAAGTAGTTGCTTTCATGCAAGAGTTTCTGAAATTCAAGTATGTATGTATATTAAAATGATTTTAAAGAAATATTGTAACCATTTAGTGATGAAACATTTTCTTTCGTAATCAGGATTAAAGTCGATTTGTTCGAGAGGGTGTCGGAAGATTCGTTGTTTCGTCCTACAGTGAGAAATCCAGGGTGGCCGAAATGTTTGGGCCCAGGGTTGTCTTAAAGTCCTTGACTGATTGCAAATAATCATTGCGCAAAAATAGAACTATGCTGAATACATACATGCAGTTTGCGGCAAGGTGTGTAGTCAAGATCATCAAGTTTTTTCTTCAATACACTAGATAGTACAAACTAAACGGTCCAGGTGGCACATTCTGGGACCTCAAAGTCCCATCAGTAGATAAAGGTTTAACCAACTTTTCACGCTGTTAACAACTTGTGGCTCCCCTCCTTACTCTGTTCTGAAGTTTCACTGAACTTTAATTGCCAAATTTGTTTCGTTTGACCATGGAACACATTGAGCTTTCTTCTTCAAAGACGCCATTTCGCTACTAATAATTGCTTTACCGCCTGTACTGTTCAGTTTGTACTATTATATACAAATCTTTGTGAGTTGGACTTCAACTTGCTGCAGACTGCCAGTTTGTATTTTGCATAATTTGGTTTGGCTGGTGGGGCAGTGGTTAGAGCGCTCGCCTTGTACCTCTGTGGGCCTGGGTTCGATCCTGGGTCTAGGTTGTGCAAAGGAGTTTTCTAGTTATCCTGCCAGTTCGCAATGGGTTTTCTCCGGGTTCTCCGGTTTCCCCCATCTTCTAATTAACTAGAATACCTTCATAGGGATTTGCTGTAGGCCGTCAAAAATTGTGCATAAAAATGCTTGCGCGCAACCCATATGTGTCTAAGGACTACGGGTTAGCACGCTTGCTTGCTTGCGAAGTTAATGAATGGGATAGGAGGG
>JAVBJR010000801.1:0-4952 GCA_031546965.1 Dysgonomonas sp. | reverse complement strand
CTCAGTATTGCTAGTGTTGACTCATGGATTCATTAACTTGTTTTCTTGCGCAACTGACTCTTGGTTGGTGCAAGCATGGGTTTGGTGCTTGCTACTGATCAAGGGTCGGCTGCTGCAGTTGGATAAAAGCCTGCCTCTCTTGGGGTTTGGTTGCCACTACTTGTCTGGACGAGGCAGTGGTCACACCATTGAATTGGACCTCCTGCCACCATGCTGGCTCTCCATTAGGAAACTTACTTCTCGCCATTCTGATGGATATAATCTCTTGCCCCTTTTGGGCCATCGTTACTCTAGCTGTAAAGCATGGTGCCAGGCAGGTACCAGGTAACATATTGTTCTTGTTATTGTTCTTAACCTAAATACTTTTGATGTCATTGTCTTCATTGCATTGTAAATACTTGTTGATATTTTGGCTGCAGTAAATATGTTGATCATCCCTTTTCCTCCTATGCCTCTCCAATCTTATTGGAAACCCTTTTACAAGTGGTGGCCACCCTTTGGGCACACCACAATTGAAAAAAATGTTATCAATTAAGGAGTTCAATAAATTCATAGAGGCCTGGCTATAATACTGGTTTTAATTATATTTTACAGGAACTAGTCATTTATATTACCGCAGTATTTAATCCTACACAATTTTGGGTTTCAAAAACTAACTAAATTATATATTTACAACGCATGCTGAGTTACAATTAACATATAAAAATAACAAACATTTGTTTTTAAAAATCTTTATTAAGAAAAATATTATTCCTGTAATGATTATCGAAACATTGAAGGCAGTCGTTCTGCACTGTGGTCTAATTTTGACTGCTACTTGGGAATAAGCTGTGAAAATCAGTTTTAGCAGACCCTTGAAGTTGTTTGCATTGTGCACAAATCTACCCTTAAAAAATACTACAATGTGTAAAAAATGTCTAATAATGGTACAGTACTTTATAATGTATTGCACGTAGAACCTGCTGTTGCTGTTGTGTGATAAAAGCAAAAATGCAGCTGCATTATTGCTCTCAAAACTTATATATTAACATAACATTAATTGTTTCCCCAGTTTTTGCTATGGAGCCAAGCACCGATACCAAAGAAAAATTAATTGCTGAAGTGGAGCGGAGACGTTCTATCTGGGACAAATCAGATCCTGGCCATAAAGACAAGCGTTTGGTAGCAGCATTATGGCAAGACGTTGCCCATGAATTACAAATGAATGGTAATAAGTCAAGGAATTAAAAGAAAAAACTTGGAAAAATCTCACTGATGGTTTCCACAAACATTACAAGATATTGAAGGATAAGTACAGTGGAGACGAGTATAAAATGGAAAACTACATCAATTTCATAACGTGGCCATATTTTAGACAAATATGGTTCTTGAGAACAAGCATAGGCACCCGAGGGTAATAACTTACATTTTATAATATACAAATTATATAGAAAATTGAAATATGCTATTGCGCTGTTATAGGACTAGGTGCAACATGCAGCTCCCAAGCAGGACTGAATTCGCGCCTAATGAAGGAAATGTAGATAGATATTGTTGAAGATGAAGTGGTGCTGGAGGATACCACACAAGTATTCTTTCTACAATGATTGACATGTGCAACACATAACTTATATTCATTCCAAATACTTTTCTAGGCCCCACATTCTCCAACTGCTGCTTCAAATATGATATCCAGCAGCTGCGGAACCCCTAGTAAGAACAAGTCAACTGGCCAAAATAAGCGCAAAATGGTTGGCACGTGTGATGACATGTTCGCAACACTATCTCAACAAGTGCAAGAAGTAACCAACGCTAATAAGCCACATGCAGCCATCCACAATGTTACGTTTTGCACATATTTAGCAACAATGCTGAACAAACTGGAGCCAAACATGCAGGTCCAGTGCCATAGAATTATAATGGACATGGTGACATCCACCTTTCAAACCGGGGTGTTGCCAATCATTCAATATGAAATGGAGTAATGAACATTGAAAGAATTTATGATGTAATGCACAATTTTATTTCACAAATAGTCAAAATAAATAATATATTACACTGCATTACTACAGATGCACTCCAGGAATTTGCCACAGCCAACTTACTTGGCTTTCTGTGCTACAAAAGTAATTTGCCAATTTCATTCGTACTTCTCCCGCATCTCTACTGAAATTATGGGATTGTTCCATATGAATGATTCGCAGGCCATGTTGTTCCTTTCGCCACATCCCTTCAACAATATTACTGTTTTCATCTTCATAGTCTGCATAACCTATAGGGCAATCCGCCTGGGTTCTAAGAAAGTTGTGAAGAACTACGCAGGCCAAAACCACGTCGTCAACATTTTCCGGCTTAAGGTTGATAGGTCGTCTAAAAATTCTCCACCTGGTAGCCATAATGCCGAAGGCATTCTTCACGCAGCACCTGCATAAATAAGGAAATAGTTAATTGCAATGTTGCCATGAGTTACATTATAGGAGCATAAACCTTGCGCGACTCTGTCGGTAATTGAAGATGATACACATGACATCCAGGTTTTCTTTTAGGAATGGCCTGATAAAATGATGATATCGTTGTTCCTGGCAAATTTTGTGGCCGAGGCAGATATAATGATTGTATTTCAAGCTTCCTTCCCAGTATAGATCCTTTGAAAACAGTGCTGTCACAGTGATGCCCGTATTCCCCAACATCTGCATAAATAAACCGATAACGGGCATCGGACACTGCCATCATGACAACGGAAAAGGTGGACTGCAATTAATAAATTGTAATGTATTAATGAAAACACAAATATAAGTCACAGTGGTATAAGTTCACCTTGTAATTGTAATACATTGTCCCAGAATTTGGTGGGCATTGAATTTCTATATGCTTGCCATCTACTGCACCAATACACCCAGGAAACTGCCACCGGTTAAAATATTGTCTGGCAACATTTGCAAATATTTGTTGTGTTGGTTCCTGTGTAAAAACAATAAGGAATGTTAGACAACTTGGTATGTGTTAGAACCTCATATTTAAAGGTGAACAGAACAGGATTTGTAACATACCCTGGAAAGTGTGCATTTCCATGGAATTGATGCCAATATAACGATTGGCGCATACCAAACTTTTTTTTAAAAATTGTTTAACGAAGTTATGAGTACTGTAGTTAAAAGAGTGTGACGCCCTGGCGTCATGGAAGGATGGTGTCACTGCGCCGGTGTCACAGTGTCCTGTTCCGGAAAAAAATTGAATTTTCAGCCAATTAGGCCAAGCGCCTCTGCAGCTTCGGCCAACGGCAGAGCTAATCAATAGCGCTTCAGTGTACGTATCTCACGCTCGTACTCCTGAGTGTACTCCTCAGATACGAAACTAAATAATTCATATCCGTGACAATAATGCTTCATATAGCCTCAAATTTCTGGACAATGTTCCAAAATTAGTGACAATCAAGTGCTACTTTTCTCAGGGTATGTTGCAAAACCTGTTCTGTTCACCTTTAAACATTGTACTTGCAGAAATCCTGGTTGCAAAACTTTATACAATGAAGCACAGGTCTCGTGCACTATTGTAGCGGCTGTTGTGATTCCAATTCTAAATAACAAGGTAATGCATGTTAAGGAGTCTCCACTGGCAAGCTACCTAAAAACAAATTTTAACTTCTGAAGCTCATGTTGCAATAAAACAACGTATAATATGCATTGTAATGGTGCATACCTGACATTAATTGCTAATCTTTCAGCAGGAGATATGGGATCCCTTGTAACTGGATGCTTTGTCAGATGAGGTATTAAGAGCTGAACAAGGTAATCAAACTGGCAAGGATTCAGTCTAAAGTATTTCTTAAAACACCCTTTGTCATGCATCCTTAATGTGTGCATCTGAAAATGAAATTAGAAAACAGGTTATGTCAAATATTGCAATTATGACAGTTGTGTTCCACATGGTGAGATAATCACTGACATGTATGTGTATAAATGAAATTAATTTTGTTATATAATTTGTGTATGGTTGTAGTCAGGCCTCTTTTCTGAACTTCGTATTATAAACTTAATTTTACTGCAAGCAAAATATTTTACCGAATTATCATCAATATACTGTAGTTAATTCAATATATATTTAAATTTTCACTCTTCTATTCAATAAAGTGAACACCTCATTTTAATGAAGCACTAAATTGTTTGGTATAATATCATGTATATTTAACATCCATATCATGAAATCCATAAAATTAATTGATATCCCAAAACATGAATTCCGCTAGCATTGAAACATTTTGACATTAAAAACTTTATAACATGGAACTCCTTGGTCTTTGCAAAACCAATTTATACTATATATTTATGATGTCAGTGGATGGCACATACAAAACTTTATACTTATCAATCCAATTTATTTAACAATGCCCTGCAAAAAGTACTTACCACCATGTGAAAAGCTCCTTCAGTTGGACGTTTCAACCAGGCTTCGTGAATCCAAACTCGATGCTTTCTTTTGCTATTCAAGATAATTTTCTTCTTTATTACCAGTGTCATCATAATAAGTAACAACAGCTGTTGTTGTTTCTTGAGAACATACTCTTGTGGCTGCATGTTTACCATGCAGGAATCCATTTTTGCTGTTAAATGTACAGCCAATCGGCTGCAGGAGGCATGTCGTGAGTCGCTTGCATGGAAATAACCAAAGCGGAGCGTTTTGCTATTTGCATTCACAGAGCGGAGCCGCTAACGCAAACGCTAACGCAAATACGCTTGCATGGAAAACAGGCTTTAAGGGTTGCAATTGCAAACTTGACTGGTCGCTCCGCCTACCAGGGAGGTGGCTTAATAAGCGCGGTCTGGCGAGGCGTGTAAGTAGTATAGCAGGGTCAATGAGCGTACCGGAAGTGACGTCACAACCGGAAGTGGGCGTGGCCTGTTTCCGGTTTATTGACCTCCCCCACCCCCTACGAACCACCCGGAAGTGGGCGTGGCCTGTTTCCGGTTTATTGA
>JAVBJR010000561.1:0-5667 GCA_031546965.1 Dysgonomonas sp. | reverse complement strand
CCCTCTGCGAAAGGGGAGATGACGGTAGGGCGTTTTCACTCAAAGGAAGAGAAGTTTTGAGAGGGGTATTGTCGTTTCTGTCAGCCTTGCAAGCCCTACACCGGTAGGACTTCTCAAACGCAGAAATGTCCTCAGGCTGGAATAATAATAATAATAATAATAATAATAATAATAATAATAATAATAATAATAATAATAATAATAATAATAATAATAATAATAATAATAATAATAATAATAATAATAATAATTTCTCTTTTATTCACAGTGAAAAACACTGATGGCTGCCACCCAACAGCTAAGCGCCTACAGGGGGAGAACAGCCTTACAGCACAACACTCAGAAATCAAGAAAGAAAATAATTACTTAAGTAGTATAATGTGTTACAGACTAGGACGAGAGTTACAACGATAATATTTCAAACAATTGGCTACAAAATTAAGCTCTAATTAGTAAAAACATGTCTAATTGCGGATTAAAAATATTAAACTGAGCACATAAGCGAGACATTATTTGAAACGAGTCAGTAACATAAAAAAGGTCAGTGAGCCATGTTCTGGATACAACACGAAAGTTAATATGGGCTAACAACTGGGGAGCAACGGTTACCCCGTTAACAATATTATACAAGAACAGGCAATCACGAAGCACTAAAAAATCACTAATTGAGAGCAACCCAATCACCCGCAAGATCGCTTCATAATCATACGGGACAGAGCGGAAGAAATGACGATGCAACATGAAAGCAAACCGCCGCTGAACACCTTCAATCTTAACTCTAAGATATTTAGCGCAACCCGCCCATAATACGGACCCAAAACTTATCCTAGACAAAACCAAAGCAACGTACAATGATTTCAATGGTAACCATAAGTCAAAACAATATGACATACGATAAAGTATACCTAAGTACCTGTTACAGTCAACAATTATCCTCAATACATGTGAACGAAAAATCAGCTTAGTATCAAACAAAACACCAAGATCGCGTTGAACCTCACAACGTGGAAGAGGTTCACCATTCAATATGTAAGTGAAATACAACCAGGTGGCTTTACGAGAGAACGAAACTACAGCAGACTTTGCGGCATTAATTCTCATGCCATTGCGATGGCACCACTCGCAAACAGCATCCAATACTGTTTGCAGTGAGAGACAGTCACTCACAGATCTCACCTCTTGACCGACCTTAGTGTCATCAGCAAATAACCATTTACAGATACGGCTGAGTTCGGACAACATATCGTTAATAAATATAACAAATAATATTGGGCCAAGAACAGAACCCTGCGGTACACCCGAGAGCACACCGTATTTAACGTCACCAGAGACACCATTGCATCGAACAATAAACTTTCTGTCTTTCAAGTAGGAAGAAAACCACGTAACAAAACTATGAGACATACCATAAAACCTTAACTTTTTCAATAAGAGGGCATGTTTGACCTTAACAAAAGCCTTAACAAAATCCAAATAGGCAACATCAAATTGGCTTTGACCATTCAAACAAGGGGCCACCTTATGTAGTAATGAAACAAGATTCAATTCTAAAGACCGACCAGACAAAAATCCGAATTGGTCGTCCGAGACAAATTTACGCATCCACGGTACGAGAGAAGCAGAGACTACATATTCAAACAATTTGGCAGAAGAACAAAGGTTAGAGATAGGACGATAGTTAGTAACATTTAACCTAGATCCGCTCTTGAACACTGGGAATACAACAGCGTCTTTCCAAGGAGATGGAAAGATTCCACTGGAAAGAGACAGATTGAAAATATGAATTAGTAGGGGTGCCAAAACCAAAATGCACCCCTTAACCAAAAAAGGAGGTATGATGTCTGGTCCAACACTTTTCAAAGGCCTTAATCTTTTTCCTGCAGAAATTACGTCTGGTTCGGACACGCAAACAATGTCTATTGGACAAGCATCATTACTTTGTGAAGAAGTAAAAGGAGAGTCATCAGTTGAAGGAACCTGATTGACCGTCGATTCAAAATAACTACCAAAAACGTTACATAGTTCGGAAGGATCCGTAACCAACGTGTCATCAACAGTTAAGGAAACATCAAAATACGCTTGTCGGAAACGCGGTTTCATATATTTCGAAAACGCAGCGGGATTCCTGTTAACATCATCAGCAATTTTGCTGAAGTGAGCATTTCGGTCACGTTTCAGGAAACGCTTTGCATCAGCCCGCAAGCTAGAAAATTTTTGATAATCGGAGAATCTACGATGTTTCATGTAAAGTTTATGGGTTCTTTTATTTTGCATAGAGTGATACGCAGTTCTTTTGAATACCACCCAGGAAACGAACTGTTACGCACAGCTCCCTTTGGAATAAACAGTTCCATAGCAGCGGTCACTATTTCAGTGTATCGGTCAACACAAAAATTCACATCACGTGAATCAAAAAAGCTAGACCAATCAGCAGAGGTAATGAGAGAAACTAAAAGATTGTAGTCTCCCTTGGAGTAGTTAAATTTAACTATCGAATTACTAGGGTTGCTTTGAGTAACGTTAGGGATGTCAACAAGAATTGTCAGAACTGGATGGAAGGCATCTTCCGGAACACAAGAAAAATCAGGGATGGTTCGGAGACGTGGGGAGGTAGGATTGAAGCAGCCTTCAGTGCTCCATCTTTACGGCTACCCATTAGCAACGACTTGTAGCGTTTACGTCTTTTAGGCTGCGATGGGCCGTTATTGTTGTTCGCAGAAGTGGAACATGTAGAGTTCACCTGGTTGGGACGACTATCAGCTGAAGCATTTTGGTCTGAAGCAACTGGTTTACGGGGTCTCCGAATAACCTCCGTCCATGAGTCTGTATCCTTCAGCCTAGCAGTTGCAGGCGTTCACTGACCCTTAGCTGCCTGCTGCGGTACAGGATCTACTGTATTTTGCTTGTCCTCACGTGATGGTCCTGGAACAGCTGATGTACGTTCAATGTTAATAGCATTGGCAGATGGTTGGCTATTAGCATCCTTCACTAACACCTTAGCTCTACCCTGAACCACTCGAGACCAAATTGTAGTAGCATCAAGTGGTAAGCAATTAGTAGATGCTGACGGAGCGGACACATTGGGCACACTTGAAGCTGGTTAAACAGCTGAGGTTACATTTTTTAAACAACGGTTCAAGTAAGCATTTTCTCTCCTCATGGCCTTGAGCTCTCCAGACACTTGCTCTAACTTGGAAGACAAATTAACCACTGCATCTTGCAGCTGATCAACCTTGCGTAAAACTTTAGAGAAGGTATTGCCCTCATCTGCTGCTAATGCTGCCGCGAAACACGAATTCAGGACCGTTGAAACGTCAGCATCAGAAGAGCCAGACGAAGAAGACACATCTTCCGGTGACACAGTGTCGACATCATCCTCAGATCCGTCAACAACCTCATCGCCAACAGCACATGACAATCACTGAAAGTCACTTTCAAATTTTGGAACGTCCTTCCTATCTTCAATACCGAAGCATGCCGCATGATTTTTGTTCTTGCAAGTCATGCACCGAACAACCAACTGCTTACCATGGATTCCGGTCTTGCATTTCGAGCAAGGCACAAGAGTAGGAACCATAGTTAACTGCAGGGATGCCAACTTCGCACAGCCACCCACTTGGCAACCAGCCAGTAGCCACACCCTGGCTCCCTGACCAGCAGGCCTAACCCAACTTCAACTACAGAAAACTGTCAGATGCAGGTGTTTAACTACAAAACTAACCTGCCAGCAGTGTTCAGTGGGTATTCATACACCACTGAGATGAAGATTGGCCAAAATTACTGAGAATTAACCAAGGATTGAACAGTGTAACAGGAGAGACAGAAAGTAAACAAACTGACCGTTCTCGCTGCAGCAACAACAACAACAATAATAATCCTGATGCTAACGGGTCTTATACACTAGCAGTTTGTTAACCCGAGGGCTCCTTCCTATCCTATTCAGTAACTTTGCAGGCACGCTAGCGAACCCGTAGTCCATAGACCCATATGGGCTGCACGCAAGCATTTTTAATGCATAATTTTGAGGACCCACAGCGAATCCCTATGGAGGTATTCTAGTTAATTAGAGAACGGGGGAAACCGGAGAACCCGGAGAAAACCCATCGCAGACTGACAGCATAACTAGAAAAACTCCTTTGCACAAGCTAGACCCAGGATCGAACCCGGGACCACAAAAGGTACAAGGCGAGTGTTCTAACCACTGCGCCACCAGCCGCCCATTTTTCTACATATACACCATAATTTTCTAAGCACTTTTGGTACCGTGGAACCAACGTTTATAAACCCACTAAATAAAATTTCCTGCGCCATAATAAATTAGGAATAAATTCAGCTAGTCCATCACCGTCATTTTCAACTCTTTGCTGACAAGGCTTCACAACTTAAGGGGTTGTTGATTTTCACATCCATCTGCACTCAATGTTACACAAAGACAAACATCAGCACGTTGAAAACTTGATCGTTAGGTGGCCAATCAGTTGATGTTACTGTGTATGGGCAATTCATTCATTGTCACTAGCCAATTTCGAACACTACTTTTGGAATTTGCAATTCCTGGGCGGTTGAACGTTTTGCGGGGGGAAGCTTTAAAAATATTTGTTTACGATGTCCAAGGGGCTTAGAAAAGTATGATGACTACACTGTAAAATAAAGTGCTAAGTGATGTATATGTTTGAAACAACCGACATTATTTTCCTTTAATTGGTTTTTGATTTCTACTCAATCAGCCTATATTTTTGAAATGAGCCTTGTACAACAGTACCACATGTAAACATGATGTCAATATTCAAAACTGTTTAAAACTAAACCGCTGAACATTACGTGCTAGCATTAATCCAGCAGCAATTTTTTACTTTATGAATAATTGCCATAGAATGGAAGAAAATGCTACTCGAAATGGGTTTGGCCTCACAAATAATTTGGTTTCACAATGTGTATTATGATATAAGGAATGTAGAGGTCGATCTGATACATTCCCGAAGTACAACTATTCTGCTGTTAACGGAACAGAATTTGAAACTGTTGTTCAGCAGAAATGATGGAAAAGATATTGTACGAACGTGAAACAGGAATTTGAACATTTCGCAAGGTGATTTGAACTCTATAAAAAATTATTTTATGACATCAGATGTTTTATTTAAATTACAAGAGAATTACCACTGCACAGAACCGGTTTATAGTCGTTGGAAGGTGCCTGCCAAAGTTTATTTCGTATTACGGCAAAAACATAATCTTCGCATGACAATTCTACCTGTGGATACAAGAAAATGGGTAAATAAAAGCATGTCCAAGAAGCATACTTGATAAATTCCCCAGATAAATTAGGCAACTTTATTGAAAATTGTAACAACTTGCATCTGATTGCAGCTTCAAGGAATAGTAGCCATGGAAAACATTACTATGTACTCAGTACATCGACAGAATAAAAATAACTGGACCACATTTCCTGCTATGTCAATCCGTAGCATTAGTTTGTTATCCAGTACTTTGAATGTAGACAGAACATCACATGGTCTTCTGAAAATATTCACCCCACTGACATGTTCATGATTTGGACTGGAATAACTTTTTAAATAAACTGTGAAAGTAAATAAAATTGGATGGACAACTACTCTGGTCACATGACTACACAATGGTATAATGTAATGAATGATGAGCTGCACATAA
>JAVBJR010001127.1:0-5907 GCA_031546965.1 Dysgonomonas sp. | reverse complement strand
AAGTATTGTTTTAGTGAGATTTTAAGCAGAGTTAATTTCCTAAGGAATTATAGTGTGATTTCTATTGTGATATTTTGGGGCGTTGCTCCTTGAGGGCCTGAATTCTCGGCCTTCCTTTATATTTGTGCTTTTTTGTGTGAGATTGTGAAATTACCGTACAGCCGGGTTGTGAGGAGTGTTTTGCGTTCTGAGTTTAAAAAATTATTATAATAAAGGGATTGTTACCCGTACAGGGTTTATAAAGGTATACATTGGTTCAGGTGAATTTAGAGGTGATCTGAGATCCGGAGTATTCTTCTCTTCTAGCGGTGAACCACTTTACTTCTAATTTCTTATTTACTTATTTTATTTCTCTTCTGTAACTCAAAAATTCTTGTCTTTTTCTTTTAAATACTCGGCTCCGTATTAGAGTGGAGTATTGTGACGACCGGTGGATCGTTACAGTGAAATACATCATCTTCGGCCGACTTCGGCATTTCAATCCTGATCAACCGCGTAAGTAATAAACTCCGGATTATTTTTTAAGAAGTAGACTAGCGATTAAACTAACTAATCTCACGTTCACATGCAAATCTGTGCAATCGCGATTTCACCTTTCTGTTCTCCTTTAACTACCGTCTGTCGCAATTCACATTACCACTTTGAAATACCGTACCTTTTGTTAGCGGAATTCCCTTGTTTTCGTTCCGATGGTTTGCGAAGCGAATCACCGCGTCCCGAAGAACCCGACTGACTCCTGCTAGGTTCCTTGTTCTCCTTGTCGGTGGAGGAGACTGCGGTAGTTAAAGCCAGGTTAGTGTTAATCCGGCTCTTGATCTCCTTGCGAGAACCAGTCTTCGCTTTGGCTTTTTCTTCCGCTTGCCCCGCCGCGATCCTCGACATCACCGCGTCCCAACGGCTCTTCTTGGGGGTCCTCGATTTGCTAGACGTCCCACTTTCGTTCATACCGTTCGTCGATTTCGATGAACCACCCGAACCCATGACCATTGCCTTTATTTTCGACATCACGGACGCACCTTTCTTCAGACTCGACCCTTTGCCTTTCGGCGATGTCGACTCCGAACTCTTTGTCGGAGTAACCGCCATCTCTTGCGGGACCTTCGGCGGTGTAACTGGAGTTTGGACTGGTGGATTCATTTGTGCTTGTTGGTTATTATCATCCGCAGCAGCGGCGACAGCAGCCGGGATCATTTCCTCCACTTTAACCGGAGAATTCGCGTTCGATTCCTCAATTGGGATTTTTGAATCTTCCGGCGGAATGACAACCGTAAGATCTGCCAAGTCAGTCGTGGTAACTGAAGATGTGTCAACATCGGTACTTGGAAGTGTAGAATCGGCAAGTTCAGGGGGAAGTTGAGGAGGACCAGTGCCAGGACCGTTTTTCGGCACGATACCTGCGGCAGCAGAAGTAGGAACTCTATGGTGGAGGCCGACGACGTAATACACGTGGCCATCGATGATGCGCACATCCCTGGCGTTGGAGGACTTCTGCTTCATCTGGTTCTGGTTGTTGGCATCCTCCTCACTCTCCGTCCAACTCGCACCCATGTCGCTGCAGAAATCAGAGTCACTTCCACCACAGCTTGGGTCACCGTTTACTTTGGGTTTAGTTGCTGGCACCGAAGCCGCGAAGGACTTTGCTTCCGTGTCCACGGGAGAGTTGGCTTCGCTGTGGGGATCACACTCGGCATCTCCTTGGTATCCAGTGTCGATGCTTGTCGCACTGACGGTTAAAGACGACTGCGGCCTTTCTCGGTCCTTGTCTTTCTCAACGGATACAGTCGCGGTAATAGGTTTCTAGGGATTAAAAACAAAGGTTATTCTTCGTTATAATCAGATACGTAGAAATCGAGGAGTCCGACATGGATCGGAAATCTCGTACAGCTCCTCAAAATCCCAAAATGAAATCTGAAAATCTTTCGGAAATCTAGAAATCCTTTGGAAATCCTTCGGAAATATGGAAATCTTGACAAATCTGAAGTTTATTTATGAAAATATCGACTTTTGGGCCACATTTGTGGCTTTTTCGGCGGTTTTTGGCCAAGACCAATTAGAAATTGTGGTTTAAACAAATTTATTGCCGAACTACACATAAAAACACTGAATTAAAAATTAAAAAAAGTACTTTCAATGAAAATTCTGGGAATCTTTTGAGAAATCCGGAAATCTTCAGAGAAATCCAGAAATTATAGTGAAATCCAGAAATCTTTAGAGAAATCTGGAAATTAGTCATCCAGAAATCCCATAGAAATCCTGCAGAAATCCGGGAAATCTTTACGGGATTTCAGAAATGTTGAAATCTCGTACGCAATGTTTGCCCATGTCGGACCCCTCGCAAATGTTGCTACAAATGTTACTACAAATGTTGCTACATTTGTAACTACAAATAGTACTACAAATGTTGCTACATTTGTAACTACAAATAGTACTACAAATGTTGCTACAATTGTAACTACAAATAGTACTACAAACGTTGCTACAAATGTTGCTACAATTGTAACTACAAATAGTACTACAAATGTTGCTACATTTGTTACTACAAATAGTACTACAAATGTTGCTACAATTGTAACTACAAATAGTACTACAAATGTTGCTACAATTGTAACTTCAAATAGTACTACAATTGTAACTACAAATAGTACAATTGTAACTACAAATAGTACTACAATTGTAACTACAATGTTGCTACAATTGTAACTACAATGTTGCTACATTTGTAACTACAAATAGTACTACAAATGTTGCTACATTTGTAACTACAAATGTTGCTACAATTGTAACTACAAATGTTGCTACATTTGTTACTACAAATAGTACTACAAATGTTGCTACAATTGTAACTACAATGTTGCTACATTTGTAACTACAAATTGTACTACAAATGTTGCTACAATTGTAACTACAAATAGTACTACAAACGTTGCTATATTTGTTACTACAAATAGTACTACAAATGTTGCTACAATTGTAACTACAAATAGTACTACAAATGTTGCTACATTTGTAACTACAAATGTTGCTACATTTGTAACTACAAATGTTGCTACAATTGTAACTACAAATGTTACTACAATTGTAACTACAAATGTTACTACAAATGTTACTACATTTGTAACTACAAATGTTACTACATTTGTAACTACAAATAGTCCTACAAATGTTGCACATTTGTAACTACAAATGTTAGTACTTTTGTGGCTACAAATGTTACTACTTTTGTAGCTACAAATGTTACTACAAATGTAACTGTAGCCGAAGCACCACCGGTTCCACCAATAACAGCAAGATGGTGGCTACCACAAAAATCAAGATGGCGGCCTCCAGCAAGCGAGATGACGTCATATCCGTTGAAAATTTGCTGCATGTACCCCTTATACCATATACATGAAACCAAAAACGTATTCTACGTTAAAATGCATCTTTTGATCTATTAGGTCTAATTTATTGGTGTTTATACAGGGTGTCCACAGAAAATCCAAATCGATATTCCCTGACTTAAAAATGTTTTCCGACTTCATATGAAAAATAAGAGCGATGCAGAAATTTATCATCCATGTCGATCATTTTACATTATATAGACATCAATGAGAACAGTGGACAGCTAAGATGTCATCCTTGCTCCAGTGAGCTTTCCACAATATTACGACTCGTTTCCTAAAAAGGAAGCATGCATAAATGACGTCATCAAAAATTGGGGGGAGGAGGTTTAGTAAACAAGTGATTAATGATGATTTAGGGGGAGGGGGTTTTGGTTATTACGACGTCACCAAATTCAGTTGTATTTTTAGTTAGAATTATTGAGATTTCATGCACAAAATTAAGAAAACCTATTCATCATTAATCGTTTAACATAGCAAAGGGATTTTGAATTTATTTTTAATGAAAACACCGATACCGGTATCATAAATTGAGCAACACTGAATTGGACTATTCCATTTAAACTTGTGGTATTTCAACCACAAAATGATACGAACAGTGGGATTTCATTTAAAATGTTAAACCTTTGCCAATTTGCCAAATGGCATGTCAGTCACTTAAAAAATGTGAGGAGCAAAACACTTTAAAGGGAACATATTTTTACTTTGTCAGGAATGATTTATTTGACGACAAACAGTACTGCACAAAATTCAGGAGTCACACTGACTACACTTGCAATGGCCGATTCCACAGTTAAGTGGCGAGATATTACAGTTAGGAGAAAAAATTACAAGTAGTAGATTCTAAAATTAAGTAGTACACTTGCAATGCTAATACGTACAACCAATACATTGACTGCACCACAGCACGACCTTTTATGGACGTTATTTTTCCAGGGCCAAGAAACAATTTCACATGTCAGGCAATAATTTTAACAATTAGTTTAAGATGCACGTTATACACACTGTTATTTAACATTTGACTTTATAACAGCTTTTTATTTAAAAATAAAAACAATTACTACTTTAAGGATAGCTCTTTTTTTTAAAGCTCCCCAAAATATTGAATCAGACTTGCCAAGCCAATAATGAGACCAAGGGACAACATTACTCTAGGCTAGGAGAGTAATATATGGTTTTGACGTCACCTTGGTCACACAGACCAATTGTGCATGTGACATAAATATTGGCACTTTATGTGGGAGCAACTTTAATGGTCCATGTGATGTTGCAGTGATGAACAAATTCCTGACAGAAAAAGTGACTGAAAATGATTTTTTTTGCAAAATACTGTAGTGACAAAAAGTGATTTTGCTCAAAAAGTGACTAAAAGTGAGTCACTTGCATTAATTAAATAAGAACTGTGCGGATATACGTGCATGGTTTTCCCCAAATTGCAGTTCTATTGTTGACTGTGGGGCATAACACTCGTACAAAAGTGCTGTACACAAGCAAAGTATACCCACCCAGAACGTTTTTATAGGTTTTAAATTTCAAAATAAATGTTTTCATATAGCTGTCATACCCAGAAATATAGTTTTACATGCAAGTTTATAACTCCATTAATAATTATTAAAACTGTAAATGATATATGTTTTGGTCATAAATTCAATGACATATACAAAAGATGCTTTTCAATGTTTGATCACATATATGCAAATCAGTAATATGTACTTATTTCGTTTAGCAACCATCACAAAATATGCACTGATTTATACATTTTTTGCCAATAGGCCAATTGTGACTTTTTCAGGTTTTCTTTTGCCAACATCAGTCAAACCCAAGAAGAAATTGGAAGGTCAAAACAGCAACAATGTTTCCCCACGTTTTGGTGGTGAAAAACACCAACTTAATCATATTATATATGTATTGACTTTTCAAAGGCTTTAAAGTATTTATGATGAAAACCCAAAATGTAAAACAATGGTCCCCACATACTCTTTTATAGGGTACCCAAAAAAGTAGGCTATTATTTTGCCAATTGTATAAAACCTAATTGCAGAATTTCAAATCTGGTTGCATTTCGTAATTCAGTATACAAAATTGTGTCTGAGGACATATTTTTAGATTAATTCCTGTCAAAAAGATAGCAAGGTTTTTATTTATTTTTCATCGGAAATTGAAAAATTTATAATTCGGTTACCAATTGCACAATAAAGCCCAGATTTTGGGGAAGTAATATCCTTAGCATGCTCTATTCAATAAAAAATAACCAAAGAATTCTGAGGGTGTGCATAATCAGCAAGAGACGCAATTAATAGTGTATTGCAATGGCTCTGTCTTTGACTTGCATGTATGCATATTTGCAATCTTTAAATAACAATGGTAGAAACTGTATATTGTAGAGGGTCATGATGAACTATAGTGCAACCCTCATAAATGTAAGCCTAACTTGACACTTTTGCGCCTTTACTCATCTGTCAGAAGAGGTATTCTTGGCAACACAAAGGAAAAATATGTCATCACCCCACAGCATCAAAGAGGCCAA
>JAVBJR010000660.1:0-4271 GCA_031546965.1 Dysgonomonas sp. | reverse complement strand
ATTTTCATTTTTGTGTGTAGGAACGCCAATTCTGCTCCTTTCTTAACTAAACATATTGATCTTGTGCGCAATTCAAACTGTACGATTAATACTTTATTGTTTCTTTATTTTCTTTGGTATCTCTTGGTTTTGCAGTATGTTTCCTGCAGTATGCCTTATCACCACGTCAAGGTGGATACCATCCGATAAGGATTGCTTGTGGGCCATAATGAAAAGTCATCCCCAGAAGCACCTAGTCCGGCCATAGTTTCAGTCAACCTTGAAACCCCTAAACTAGGCGTATAATGTGCAGTCATATGTAAAAGACCCCACACAAATAAGCAATCAATGCATGCCACTTCTGGCTATTGAAGCCCAATGAGAACTGTGGCCATGATGCAAGCATCCCACGGGCAGTTTACACACAGTTCTGCAATTCTTCTGTTAAAACTTGTGCATGTGGCCATGATGCAAGCATCCCACAGGAATTAACAGTATTTCAGTTAGTGGTTAGTGGCACCGTACAGTGGTGCACGTTAACAAGACTGCCAGCCGCAGTAACAATCGGGACAGAACCCAAATTTGCCCTCATTGTATGATTCCATACAGCGTTTGTAGAACCATTTTCGGCAGATTGTGCAATGCCATTAGGCTGTAACTTTTGGCTTTTTGCATGCGGTACCTGCTTTGCATGTAAGCCACCTGGCATTTGAACCCCTTAGGAGGTTTTGACATATTTCAGCAGTATTGTGTTTCTCCCATTTGATAATTTGTTTATCGTAATTGATTCTTTCATGTTTTAATTTTCGCTTGCCAGTTTTTGATTGCCAATATCCTTCTGGCAAATGCTTGGTTAAATAGTAACACCATTTCCTGCCTTCTGAACTTGGCAAAAGCTCATACCTGCATCTCCGTGCAATGGCGTAGAAATGACACAAAACAAACAAGCCACAATCATGCGTATTTGGTTGCTGTAAACCATCGGTGGAGTACATGAATTTCCACTGACTGAGGTCAATATCACAATTTGCAATGTTAAATGTTGCCTTCATGATGATATATAATGCCTCCATCATTTTTTGCATAGTATCATCGTTTGCTCAACCAATCAAGGAATCTATGACCAACACCTGCCTGTCATTAAGGGCAATTACTCCCAGCACCCAATGATGCCCATCGCGTTCTGTTGGCACATCTACAATTAACATATCTTTATTTGCGGCTTCGTTTGCTCACAAGAAGGGCAAAATCACATGCATTTGCCCATCGTAAATAGGCCAGAACCGCATCGCTTCAATAACAAGGACTATGTTTCTTAGATCGTGGCATGAAACTAGTGCTGCCAAACCCATGTCACATGTAAAGTTGGTTAACCACCCCTCTGGCAGTAGGTCTGTTAAATCTGCCTTTCGTCAATGAGCTATAAGGGTGGGACAGGAGAGGCAGACCACGTCGTTTTCTTCGTTTGCCAAGGCTCTGCAGCTCAATAACCAACGCGCATAGACTATGCATGTTTTATTCCAGTGACAACACCATTGGTCATCACTGACCAATGGGTAATATACACGCGAGCAGCGGCCATCGCGCTCGTGACCACCTATCCTCAAGGGGTGAACTGGGTGCGGTGGGGAGTAAACACATTCCACACATGCGACATGGTGACAGATATATTGCAAGTGACGGAAATCGTCCGTTACAAATGTATCAGGTTTTTTAATTGACCAAGTTAGGTTTCAAACTTAAATGCCCCAAGATCGAGTACACCATATCTCTCAGCATCTGCAGCGAGATGAATAAGATTATGGATGTTGTATACAACAAATCCATCTCCATACAGACAATCGTAGTACTCAACAAATTGTAACATACTCTTCTATTCACCGACTTGTAAATAGAGTTACATCTTGGTCACCACCCTTGATCCACTCTTGGTTTAGGTATTTAATTTTAAATCACCATGAATTCACATGACTGACATAAATATACAGCACATCTCGAACGTCTAAAATGTTATGAGATGTTACAGGAAGATATTGTGCAAGAATCAAGTTCTTCCCTGTAAAACAATCTAAAACTTTTGGTCAGTTGTAGCAATTGTAGCAATTTGGAGCAGTGGAGATACAGAAAGCCAGTGGAGATACAGTCACTGTAATATGGTGTTACTGTTTATGTTTTACAGGAACAGCCATTTTTCCGCCTAAAATGCCACTCCTCTGGCAGCAGGCAAATGGCCATTCCTTGGACAGTTACCACATGGAATGGTTCCTGTCCAGTGACTGTCCAGTACAAGTTGTGTATTTGGACTTGTATCAGCTTTCATTCCCCCTAATCCAATATTGCCAACTTTTCTAACATCTTAAAGGAGAACAGACAGGGCGGGAAATGTGGACTATGACCAACCCTGCCATTGGGTAAATTTTGACTACCCGCCGATTAGTCTATCCATGATTGGCCAGAACGGGTTCTAGAGCCCGTTTCGGGCACTGACCATAGTCCACTTTTCCCACCCTGTCTGTTCTCCTTTACACTGCTATATACTTGAGCAGCATAAACCATTTCCATAACTTAAGTTATTGCAATTATGATGTGCATTGTGGTGATTGAGTAGAATATTCAAATTATTTGTGGAACTTGTAAGTATAGGTTTGATGCATTGTACATTCTATCTCAACTGCATGTGCTATGCAATATAACCTATAGCATATTTATAATACACATTTTATTTGAGTAGTATAGGAGGGCAGTATAGCGGGATGACGTCATCAGGGAAAAGGTCACTGTGTTTATGAAAAGACAAAATATTCAGGTGTTCATATTTGTTCTTCATCCTTCCTTCATTTAAATCAGTCACAATCAAATGACATTAATCTTTATTGCACAAGCAAACTCCAAACGTGAAACAGAACTTATTACTCTTGTACATAGTATACTATTTTGTTAAAAATAATATCTGGCGAAGGTGATGAAGCTGGGCTACTTGCTGGTGGTGTTTGCGGACGATGTGTGGCGTCCACCCATAGTTCAGTTGTATCACTGGTTGGTTCATATTCATACACATGATGGTGAGTAGAATACACATATTTTGTTCTACAGTTGATTTCCGTTGTAACAAACTCTGAGATTACTCTGAGAGCGTTGCACAGTACACCTTAATGAATATTAAGAAACTTTTATTCAGTTTGGTCACAACAAAATGACATCAATCCATCATACAATGTATGTACAAAAGTCAGACATCTGAAGGAGAACGTACACTTTCTAAAGACTACAAACGTTTAGGATTTCCAATCTACACCAACGAATGAACCAGTACATTGTAACCACTAGAGCAGTGTTCACATTCCATTGGTTGTAATGGTAGTCCATGTTCCAATGAGTGTTTGACGGTTTCCCACTTAGCACGATCCATCGTCAGACGATTATACGTTTGATTAAGTCTCTTCTTCCAATTGCAGTAGCTGACATATACTCGGTACACGATAGCAACGTTAACATTTACATCACCTCCACCAAGTATAGTTTGCATTTGAACCAAGTATATTACACAGTGTTTGAACTACTTTCTTTTGGTCGAAATCCCTCACGTTGATGAAAGCTCCATTGTAAGGGGACTCTATTCCATCACCATTCATGTAGACACGCATCTTAGTTTGTTTGCTGTATCCTTTCAGTACTTGATGGAATATATCGTGCAATATACTGTCCGCCTTCGAATCGAAATCATCTTCATCAAGTTCCTGCATGCCTTGGAAACATGCTTTGTAATGGTGTCGGTGCACATTGAAACTCTTTAGGAACGTTTTCCTCACTGCATGCCAGGTATAATATGGAGAGGAAATGAGAACACTCTTGCTGTGATCAATATGCGCGACATCTTCTGCTTTAAATAGACAATGAAACGGTGTGTCATCATGTACCTGGACTGCCATGAAATTTGCTCTATTCGGCTTGTCATGTTCTGCAACCATCTTACGTTTCCCATTAGCTGAAGGTCCAAACTGCATTTTCAGAACCCATAACTGTTTTTGGATGGCTGTAGTGTTGGTAGATGACAAAAGCGACTGTGTAGCTCAATCCTTCAACTATCCGCTCTAGCTAATACTCCAACTTGTGCATTACAGCAGCACCTATATACCTTTTTCTTACTGACGTCATGCCCAAGAACATACAACATGACCGTACTTGTCTGCTTAGTTGGTAAATCTATATGAGATGCGCATTACATATTGTTAACACATGCCTCAATATTAACAACAAATCTAAAACGTATAATTTGTAAGTTTGATGAATAT
>JAVBJR010001060.1:0-7018 GCA_031546965.1 Dysgonomonas sp. | reverse complement strand
GTCATCATTCACACACCCACCAGCAAGATCTTGTTGCTTGCTTGTTTGTTTTCAAAAATGTTCGAACATAATACAGCTTGGTAATTTGAGAGATTGGAATGCAAGATTATGTTGGTGCACATGGGGACATGAAGAAAATAGGCAAGTGGAATGAACTTGTATAATCATTGTGAACTGTTCAACCATTATAATGGATGCCAATTAAACTGATTGATGCAATTTTCTTGAACGAAGTTCAATAAAAATTCCTGCATCTGATCGAAGTACAAGATACGGATGAAACTAACTTGAAATTGCAGCATATACCATTTGCAGGTATATATATTTGGGATGATGCCCTGCCAGATGGCCGTATAATTTCATTGATTATTGATTTTTGTAAATACGAGGTCAATATAGATTGTATATTTGAAATATATGGTAAATCTAAAAAGGTGAAACAAGACGTACATTTATTTATTCCACCAAAATATATGTTTCCACTAATATTGTTGGTGGAAACATGTTTGGAGGATAAATAACTGTCTTGTTTCACAATTACCAAGTAATTTAATATTTTTATTTGGTTCATTGTATACATTCTATATAACTTTACATATACATGCTCTCCCATTACTGTAATTAACTTAATTACAATGTGCATTAAACTAGTCCTAATTATACGTTCCCCTTTTTCCCTTGTTGCTCAAATTGCATTAACAGTAACTTAGGAGACCTTTTGGTTCCACCTGTTCCTAGAAATGTTTATCCGGGGGCCCAAATTGCTGCACTTTTGTAAATAGAAGTAAGCAGAGCAGAAGAAGGCAAGCCAGTACAAAGCTGCGCTCTATTATAAAAAGGAGGTTTTGTTCTCAGCAGCACGAGTTCTTATCCACACACATGTATATATATAGTATACAGGATTTGGTTTTTTCCAATGGGCAAAATGTGAAAAAGCCGCGTGTTTTTGCAACAGCGCACCACACTGTGGTTTGCCGCAACACACGGCCTGCCATACTTAGGCAAAGCCGTCATTACACTCAATTTCACTCTTCTTTATGTATATTTTTTCTCTGCATGGACTTTGTTAGCTGTTCAATTTTACATTTCACAATAAAATCTCTCGGATTTGCGCAATGTATCCTTTAGGAGACAAAGTTCTGCATAATTATATGCCACAAAAAGGACACAATATTGTATTCATAATCATACATGGTAAATTCCACCATTTTTTACAGTTTTTAATGCATTGCCTTAAGAATTGCACCGCAAATTATTGCAAATATACATTCTATTTGATTTGATTAGGGTATATATTGAATAACTTTAGGCTTGCTTTCTCCAAATAAAATAGCTAGGTACATTTTGTATTTTTCGGCATTAAATTCACCATTTTTCGGTTTTTGTACTGTTGCAGTTAGATGCACTGTATGTGTATTAATCTGAGTGATTACATCAATATGCTCATTTGAAATCTATTAGTCGATGTAGGCCGTATTTTAAGCTCTATATAAGCTTATAATTTGATTGATTGAACTTCCACCATGTCACATTGATGTCACCCATGTTAATTCACGTTTAGCATTGATTGTGAATTCATGGAACGCATATCCTGTTCCGGAAGTTATTTGAATGGTGGACGGTTGCATCTCGAAACTTATGTTAACAACATATTTGACTTGCAGAGTTTTCATTCAATTCATTGTTAGGTGAGTTGAGCTGAATGCGAATTTCCCAAAATACAGATAAGAGCCACAATAGTGGTACATGCATGATACATGCAGGATCCTAAACATATGATAAAAATTGGAAAATTACCTATTCCCCTTCTTGCGCAAATAATGATTTTATCCAAAGTTTGCAGCGCTGATTCTCACGTCTTTCCTTCGTATTGTGAAATATGAATTAAGTATACAGTGAAACCTGCGTATGAATCCCTTGTGTTTCCAGGTTTTACTGTACATGTGCTGCATGTAATCTTATTTAATTGCCTGTTGTGGACTCCGCCATTGAACATGTTTCAAAATGTGAAATGTGCACATTGCAACGCTATTAGTTTTCTACTGATCAATATTATATTAGCCTATGTATCATGGTGTTGTGAATACGTAGCAATTGAAATGCACGATGTGCCTTTGTGAGGAGGTCGTTGGGGGGGGGAGGGGGGGGAAGGGGCCCCACACTGTGATCCAAATGGTTTTGAGTGAGTGAAGTGAGGCTTTGCAAATTGTTTTGTCAACAGACAAATTCTTCGAGTTGGAGCAATGAGACTGCTCTTGTGCCTGACTGGTCATCGGCACCATTACCATCGAATTCAAGCGTGAGGAACACGGCGATGGCGATTGGTTCTGCAACAGCGGCCATTGTTTTGCTGGCTCTGTTGGTGGCCTGTGTTGTCCGAGGGCGCAGGAGGCCCCATCAAGCGGGCTGTTGGTGGGAAAGGGTGAAAGGTCATCGCGGTATCCATGCCCTGGCCAAGAGTGCAGTGCTCAACAATCAACTGTTCACAAACAACCCCAACTACTATTCGAGTTCGCCAGATGCAGCTGTGCTCAAAGCATTGGGCAGATTCGAAATTGAACGAGAAAAACTCACTTTTGTCGATGAAATTGGAGAAGGTTGCTTCGGCAAAGTTTACAGAGGCATGTGCATATATACACATCTTACCTTTACATTTCTCCATTCATTTACAAATTTATAAATTAAAGAAGAATTTATTGCATGTATGAAAAATGAACTGCATAAATTGAGAAAATCATTGTATAGTGCGTCTCAACTCAAGGTTGCAGCAATTCCCTCTTGTTTTCTTGCTTTATGGGGTAAATGCTTACACCAAAAAATCATTCCACTGTACGATGTTCATGGAATATACTTAATAAAGTTAATTGACAATAATGTTTCAAAATTCGACCTACTTATTATGTGAAATTAATTCTTGGCAATCGTTGACGTGTGCAATCTTGAGTTGAGACGCACTATAGTAAAAACACATTTGCTTGAACACAGCTTGTTAAAAGCCATGATTAACTTAAATGAAGAATGCATTTAGATGAATAAAATAATGAAATAAATGTTTGTGAGTAATATTTATATACTAATATAATAGCATATACTGTAGGTATAACAGTAACATATAGTCATTTGTGATTTGTAATGTAGTGTAATGTTTAACCATGGATTAATAATACAGGCAAATAGTTTATTAGGATATGCTGGCTGTTAAAATAAATATTGTGTACTTTTAAAGGTGAGTTCGTGAAAAGTGATGTGGAGATTATGGACGTTGCAGTGAAGATTCTGAAAGATGGAGCCACAAATGAAGCTCATGAGGATTTTGTACGAGAAGTTGAGATCATGAGTAGCTTTGACCACAAAAATATCCTTCACTTGCTAGGAGTGGTTGTTAAAGGTGTCCATATGTTACATGGCCAATCTGGTGATCTGCAAAATCAGCTTTCCTAATTCGGGATTATTTTGTGGGTTACATTTAAAATAGACACTGGTCCAGCTCCTTGGATGGTTTTTGAGTACATGGAATATGGCGACTTGGCAGAGCTTCTACGTAGCAATAGCCCATTTTTTTGGAGGACAACACCCCCTCCATATATCATCGTTAAGGTAATTCTTATCGAGAAGTTCCCATTATAAACTTCTATATATAATTAGATGTGCATTTATACATTTATACATGAGAACGAGTTGCATTTTGGGTGCTGTCATGTAAGTTTACCGTGTTATTAAATCTTTTAAAGGACAATTTACCATGGATAGCTACCCAGGTAGCACATGGTATGATGTACCTGTCATCGCAGCATTTTGTACACCGTGATTTGGCCACTCGTAATTGCCTTGTTGGAAGAGGACTATCAGTGAAAATCTCCGACTTTGGGATGTCTAGAGACATTTACACTAATGATTATTACAAGGTGATTAAAATTCATGGAACCGAAATGCTATTAAAAAAATCTTGAAGTGTTACTTAGAGAGTAATTTAACTATTAATTACATTTAGATTGGTGGTTCAAGAATGTTGCCTGTTCGCTGGATGGCTCCAGAAAGTGTCATGTATGGAAAGTTCACTTTGGAATCTGACATTTGGTCTTTTGGAGTGGTCCTCTGGGAAATCTTCTCGTTTGGGAAACAGCCATACTATGGACATTCAAATGAAGAGGTTTGTACACGTTTGCTAAAAAAATTGGCTTAGATCTTTTCATGATGCAAATCTATTTCATTAACAATGTTACCATGTTATCTTAACATTAACCTCATCTAACATACTATGTAACATAAAAAAGTCAAAACAAACATGTTATTGTGCCTAAGAAATTGCATAAATCAGCTTTATACTCTAAATTACCTTATATAGCATAAATTCATAGTGTAAAAAACAACCCATTTTAATGGAATTTTGATGTTATTGTTAATAAAATACAAATATTCTAATACTATAGGATTACAGTCTATATTATATCCGTCATAAATCCTTGTGTATAGCAAAATAAAATCCCCATTTATTCCTAATTTCAGTTAGTTACATAAGCTTATATATATACACATTTCGCTGCATTAGAATGGTTATGTTGCTCGTTTCTGTGTTGACCAATGAGAAAAGTTTGCTGAAATACATACTGTGAATAAGTTTGAGGTTTTATTCATGAGTATGTTGTCATTGATTTTATTCAAAGATAAGTTATGTTTTTGTGAATGAATTTCTGTGTTTTTTGTAGGTTGTCAAGCTAATACGGCAGGGCATTTTGTTAACTCCTCCAGAAGACTGCCAGCTTTTCTTGTGCCAATTAATGGCATCTTGTTGGAAGACTAATCCCTACGATCGTATTACCTTTCCTAACATTCTCAGCGATCTGATGAGCAATTTCCCAACAAGAACCAATGCGGCATCACCACCGGATTACGTGGCAAATGTCACGCAGGCTGTTGGAAATGACAACTACCTTGTACCACGAGTACATTCGGCAAACACAGCAAACCCCGAATAGTCACTCAAATACCAAATAATCGTAAAAGTCCTGCTGGTATTGCACAGGATAAAAGAAAGCAAACAACGAATTTGCATAATAAGACTGTTCCTAAAGTTGGCGAACATGCAAACGCCCAGTTCTGTAAGATTTTGTAGATTATATTGCTAAATAAGAAATCTGGTTTGAATTGTAGGAACTCTAATGTACATTTTGATGAAACAATTGACTGTGTGGATCTAAAGATCGAGATTGTCTTTTGATACAAATTTTCTCTAGCAGTGCGTACATGTTATATAAGCTTTTTGCGGCAACATGTTTTCTCAAATTAAGTGCAATTATATCAGGTGGATATAAATGTATCACTTTTGTTCCTTATTAATTACTTAATGCAATAGTGATTTTATTTATACACAATATCATTACTATACCAATTTTCGTGAATGTATTTATAAGTTGCAATAGTGCTGTTAAAAAAGCTATATCACATTTGGAATATATACAGTGTAATTTAAGTTATGAGTAGTTTTACTATTTGTGCAGTGCAAGTTGATCCTATTACTATAAGCTTGCATATGTTGTAATTATTTGGAAAGAATCTTTTGTTTTCTATAGCCGCAAAGGTCGGTTTGCTCACAGAAAGTACCTGCATGTCTTTTGAAGATGTAGGATTATTCCGAGAATATTATTTCAAAATCTTGTTCAATTCAGAATTAAAAGAAACCTGGATTCAATTCACGTGTTATCATATTTTTGAATTTGCTGCATTTTTGTGATTATTTGATTTGGGCCAGATTTTTACATTTCCCTGTTGTCTTTGTTATATTTTTACACATGATTTGCTGAAAAATATTGACTGCAAATCGAAGCTGAAATCATTCGCTAACAAAAGCTTTTCCTATACAGTGGGGAAACCAATAAAAGTATGCCTATTGATAAAAATAGTGTCTAAAGTGGCCATTTAAAAATGGCGGACAGACAGATTTTGGCAGTAGCTATTGTTGTACGTGTAATTCAGCAGATGAATCATTGTTTCATTATATTTTTGTGAGGGAATATTTCTTTCCTTGGTTTCATTTTAAGCAATTCAGCCAACGCAACAGAAAATTGTTGCTGCAATCAATGGCCTAGCTATGAATTGCACGTGCTCAATTGATGCAAATTCAATTTATGAAGCTATATATGGAGTCTATAGCTGCTAATTAAGGCCACTTAAATTTCTGGGAAATTGTATGGAATTTGGTCATGGCTGCATTATGAAATGACATTATATTGATGAATTTGAATAATTATTTCACTTTTGAACCGTGCATGCATTTAAAGTATTAGTTACAATTTGAAAGTTGACAAAAAGGATGATATATTAGTCCAAAAATAACGTTTCTGTGCATTTATAACTCGTTTACAAACAATTAAACGCAGCTGTGCAGCATGCTTCACTGCACAGATATTCTTCACAACATTGCAGTGAAGCCAAAGTGTAGATTGTAAAACAGTCCCTTATTTACCATCATGCAGTACTTGTTAATATATGCAACATTAATTTGCATAATTGTGTTCACACATATGCAGTTTGTATACCAACATTGATCTCATATATGTAAATTACATCACCTGCATGAATATATGCATAATAATGCTTTTATTTTATTTTGCTTGCTCAATTCATTGCTTGCTCAATTCCGTCGAAATGAACTTAATTAAATTATATGATGTCCAAATTAAACTAAATTGTGTACTTTCAACTGAATTAAAGCTATAGTAGATCCAGAGTAAGTTTGAGTTTTGTGCTTCCAGGGATATTCAAATGAGGTATTGTTCGCGAAATGAGGTAATTGCTTTAATTGCAGTATAAATACTGTAATTGCTATTGTGGAGACCGGTTGACTGCAATTAAAGCAATTACCTCATTTCGCGATCAATACCTCATTTGAATATACTGTCGGGCCGCCGAAAGAAGCAAGTCGAAGGGCGGGGATAACGAGGGGCGAGGGCAGGGACTCGTATAGACTGCACATGGATGACGTCATCCGCACTGGTGCTCGCCCCTCGTTATCCCCGCC
>JAVBJR010000494.1:0-7324 GCA_031546965.1 Dysgonomonas sp. | reverse complement strand
TATCAGACACATGCCATTTATCTTGCAATACTTTTTAGTGTAAAATACACTTTCTGTCATGGTTTTCTACCTATGGATTGTTATTTATAAGTTTCCTTATTTTCACAAAGTACTTGTAGTTGACCGGTGCCATTTATCTTGGAATACTTATTGGTGTAAAATGCAATTTCTGTCAAGGTTTTCTACCTATGGATTGTTATTTATAAGTTTCCTTATTTTCACAAAGTACTTGTAGTTGACCGGTGCCATTTATCTTGCAATACTTATTGGTGTAAAATGCAATTTCTGTCATGGTTTTCAACCTATAGATTGTTATTTATAAGTTTCGTTTTTTTCACACAGTACTTGCAGTTGACCAGTGCCATTTATCTTTAAATTCTTATCGTTGTAAAATGCAATTTCTGTCATGGTTTTCTACCTATAGATTGTTATTTATAAGTTTCGTTTTTTTCACACAGTACTTGCAGTTGACCAGTGCCATTTATCTTGAAATTCTTATCTTTGTAAAATGCAATTTCTGTCATGGTTTTCTACCTATAGATTGTTATTTATAAGTTTTGTTTTTTTTCACACAGTACTTGCAGTTGACCAGTGCCATTTATCTTGAATTTCTTATCTTTGTAAAATGCAATTTCTGTCATGGTTTTCTACCTGTGGATTGTTATTTATAAGCTTCTTTTTTCATACACCATTACCTGTGTCTGTGTTTACATGCAAGGCCGTACCAAAGTTATGTAAGGAGTGGCCATACAGGTCTCAAGACTGCACCCTACTCCCACCACCCCCTATTGGGCCTTTGTGCTCTGCTAGGCCCCTAACATTAATCACTTAGTGGCAGTGCGGGGTGCCATGGTCACTTGCAGTTGACACACAGCAGCAGGTCCTTATAATATTTGCCTCATGGAATGTTTGGGACCACCTATACGCACTTTCTACAGTATATAAGCAGGTAGACTCTTGAAGTTTGTACAGTCTTTCAGAAATGGATAATGGTAGCTGTAACCAACTTCTGCGCAGGATTGAACCTGTTAAGAAGGACGTAGTAGACTTGCTAATGTCAAATGCAGTAGGCACACACTTGTGCTATGATACCCGACATAGAATGAGTAAGTTGTGATTTTTTTTTTTTAATTTGTTTTTTTTTATTGTATTTTTTTTTTAATTTTTTTAAATTTTTATTTACAGAATCTGTAATTACAAAATTATATGCAACAGCCGGAATTTTAGATAATGCACGCCAAAACGTATGTATATTTGCATTCATATATTCATTTTTTTACGTATCTTATACATATTATTTATAATTTTTATTTATAATGATTATTAAAGGCAATTGACTTTGTTGTGCATGGACATGGTGATGATGAGGGGGATGATGACGAGTCAGGGGTGGAAGATGGTGATGATGACGAGTCGGGGGTGGAAGATGGTGATGATGATGAACATGGATATGACAGCGAGTCAACCATTTTGTGGGAAGGTGAAGATGTAAATCCACCACCACTGGAAAGCCTTTCTGCTTTTTTTTTTATTTTTTTGTAGTTTGTTTTCTTTGTTTATTTCTCTTTGTATATTTATTATTTTATTTTATTTTTGTAGTTTTGTTTGCATTGCTTTTTTCTTTTTCTTTTTATATTATTTTATTTCAGTACTTTTTTCATTACATTCCGATTTGTTTGGTGTTTCTAATTTCAATAAAATATTTTTTTACATACTGTTTCTTAGGATCACTTCCCAAACAAATACATAACACAAAATCAATACATAAAATTAACAGAAAACAAAATAGAAATAAACAAAAATTAAATTAAAAGAAAATAAATAAATCAATAAACCGATACATAAATCCATAAGTAATCAGTCAATACATTAATAAATATATAAAATACATAATTAACAATAAAAATTATCAATTTGCATTAAATCATATGTCCGTTAGACACGCCCACTTCCGGGAGGCGTTTTTTTAGGGGGGGGGGTAAATCATATTAGGCCACGCCCACTTCCGGGAGGCGGTTTTTAGGGGGTGGGATGGCATAGGGTGAAATATGCAACTTACCCGGAAACGGATATGACGTCACTTCCGGTTATGACGTCACTTCCGGTCCCCCAATGACCTTCTTATACTACTAATATATTTGAAGTTGCATACCTTTTTTGTTTTGAATGGCCTCCAAATTAGCGCAGATTACGAAGATTGAATATTAATGTGTCAAAAAACGGGGCTTTCCTGATCACGGTCGCATATAGGAAGAGGAGGAGCCACTGTGCAATGTTGCCAAGTAGATGACGAAATACTCCCTGCAAATTTTAAAACTTTGCTGCGTGAAAATGCGCCCCAAGTGGCCTCGCGTGGTACTATTGCTGCGCTCATTTTCAGGCCTACCAAGGTCCGACCCGTTCCGGACCAATCCCGCATAGTCCGAAAGCGTTTCCGACCCAATCCACCGTCGGTGATTGGTCGATTGCGCTTCCCGCCAGACGCGTCACCAAATCCTACCCAATCCTGTAAATCCGACCGCAGTCCGATACATCCGCAGTAGTCCGGACCGTGAAACAGTCGTTTGGTGGCGCTGGAATCGGTTAAAACGTCATTGAATCCCACCGCAAAAAGTCATTCCGGACCGCGCTTGTTTTGAAGGTTTTTGGAGGCAACTTTCGGTAAATAAATGTTTTATTTGCTGCTCAATTCTGTTCTTACTGGTGCAAGTAATCGAAAATAAATTATTTCATACGGTTAGGGCTCCATTGCATCTCCTAAACACCAATAAAATTGGTTTCACAAGCACGAATGTGAATCTGAAAATGTAATTTGGGATATCTGTGCCCATCTTGCAGGCAAAACTGCTTCACCTTCTAACACTTCTCCTAGAGCCTCGTGACCTTTATCTCTCAAATAGTCAGCGATCATCACATCAATCGCAGCTCTATGGGGAATATTTGCTGTCCATCCCATCCATATAATACCGTAAGTTAGCCTCTCCTAGACCTCTTATCACTAGTTCTTTGGCAACATATCAAAGTCCTTTAAATTTTGTGCAGCGTACAATACCAAGGTCATGGTTGAAACCATAATAGGGATTATGGTTAACTTGACGTACAGCTGCTGCAAGGTTTGCCATTTCACCGGGTAGCATATTGCTGATGATCTTCCATGGAAAGTCATCAAATGATCGAATTGCCTTTCCTATAGTTATGAATGTTGTAAGGCCAGATCCTGGTGTTTGTTGTAAAGTGAGTTTCATACGCAATGCTGTCAGGAATCGTACCTTCCCGTGGGTCGCTTTCTAAGCAACACCACATTCCCAATGCACATTCCTTTTTGTTGCCACATTTTCTGCTCCGATCTTCATGTTTCTTTTCGGCTTGTGCTTCTCTCGGTATTCGAGCTTGCATGTTGCCTCGGTTAGTGAGAAATTTGTTGCGCAATGCGTGAAAAATTGCCTGATGCCTGTCATGTTGTCCACACAGTTCATACCATATCCCTTGGATCTGAACATGTGATGCAATCGCAGCTCTGCAAAGCTGTAGCCTATTTTGGCAACATACATTTGAGAAATAACTTGTTGGAGATGTAAATCAGTCCACCACGATCAATTGAGGAAATGTAGGCTTCGGGTGGGTCTGGCTGGCTTGCTCGCCACACGTGCTTTTGTGCCCTTCTGGACGAAAATTGGGTATTTTTGTGCTGCAAGCTGTTGTCTAGCTTCTGGTTGTAGCGGTTTTACCCGCCACAATACTCGGCGTATCTAGAGAACTGAGTATTATATAGAAGAAAGGAAAAATAAAGGATATTAAGAAAGATAAGAGAGAACAACAATGCTTTAATTCACAAATCAAACGACACTGGATAACACCAGAAAAAACCAAATCCTACTAAACAGGAGAAAAACACAAACCCTTTGAAATAGGGACAATCAAGTATAATTATACAAAGCAATAATCTCAAACAACACCCTTAATAGGGATTTATATTTACCCCACCGCTCACCCGATTCCTCAATTCAGGAACCGCTCGCAAATGTAACTCGATTAACAACTTCCTACTCATGAAGACTCCGCAGCACCAAGAGAACGAATTTAACCGTTAATTCCCTTTTATAGGGACGCCAACAACGTAATCTCAACGTTTAAACCGAAACTAAACCCTATTTGGTAACGGTAATTTTAACTCCACCCTGTCTGGGTTTTGAAGAGTTTTCACCCTTTCCCACCCTCAGGCATTTCCTGTCTGGGCTTATGCAAATTTTCCCACCGGTAACGGACCAATGGGAAAATTGCGACTGCCACTCAGAACAGAAATTGTACCAGTTTAAGCGTTTCTTAAATAATCTTATCTCTTAAAATAATATTCGAATAGAAATATAAAATAACCCAAAATTACAAGTACGGCACTTTTTGGGCCGTTACATGGTAAGAAAGATGCAATGTACAAAGGCACCTGGCATGTTCCACAATCCCTGAAGTTCAGTTGCATTGAACTGCTTACAAAATTCACTGTTGTTATTGCTTGTCAGTTTGGTTTACAGCAAATTCTCCATCAGCATGTGCAAAAACCTTTGAACTTATAGTAGTGACCTTAGCCTTCAGTCACTATAGGGCGAATCACTCTTGACTCAGTTGTTGGGTAAAGGTGCCAATTTATTACCTCAGGTGCAATAAATCCTGGCACTAAACCGCTGGTTCTCCAAAACGTACTCAATTAAACTTGCCCAATTCCGAACTTGCAATTAGTTGGTGCCCTTGCTTTGACTAGATGGGTTTTCCTCGCTTCGCCATTACTGGGAGCCAAGGAAAATCCCACCCAAGAGATATTAAACCTCACTTGAAGAGGTAACTGTGAAGAACAAACTTGAGTCTCCAGAGCACTCTATATTTACGGTGGCCACAAATTACCATTCATTGGTTAAATTTGTGGCCAATGGAAATCGCCAAACCCGTTGCCATGCCAATTCATTGGCTGGCCGGAGTTGCATTTTTTCAGAAGTTAGCAACGTCGTTTTTTATGCTGCACGTTTTTTTTACGTGAGCGAGGGGGGTTGCTAGGCAACCGATGAAAATAGCGAAGTGGCACCAAAAAAGCTTCCTTAACTACATTTTCGGGGGTGGGCGTGGGAGGTAAGACTTCGAGTCGTTACAAATTGGTTATCATTACCTGTGCTCCGCCTCCTGTAAATGTGTATAAATACTGGTTACATTAAATTACGCCATCTTTTGTGCATCTTATGCCAAAGTGTCCGCTTCCGTTCTTGCCGCATGCGCGGGTTTGTGCCAGAACCAGCACTTACATGGCGCAGTCGACCATCCAAATCTGCCTGAGCCGGGTGTCTGTTGGAGAGTTAATTTCAACCTTAGAGCACGATCAGGGATCATCTGTTCCCATCTTCGAAGAATGACTGCTGCATTCGCACCATTTATGCATCCACGAAAATTCTGATAGACTTTCCCGATCGTTTCGGATTGCAATTGTAGGCGAACTCCGAGGTCGTTCTCCACTTGGTCTACAAACTTGACAAGTTTCGGAGGCGTTATATTCCCTCGAACTGAAAACGACAAATGGGTATAAACAAGACCTAAGAGACCAAATCTTTCGTTATGACCTCTCAAGTAGCAGTCCGTGCAGACCTGGAGAAGTATGAAGGCTGCATCAAACGGTAAGACACCAGCGTCAGGAACAAGAGGCAATAAGGCAGGTAATATGTCGCGATAAGGATAGAGTCTTCCAGGAGGAACATTAGGCCCTCCTTCAGCTCTCAAAATGTGCCAGTCCTCCAAAAGAAATCCCAATGACTCGTAAGTGAGCTCGTTCTTAAAACAAAACGTAACGACTTCGCTAAAATAAAGCCGAGCAGCTTCACGATTCATAATGCGGTCTGCTGGCATGCCGCTGAAATTCCGAAATTTTTGGAGCAATCCGCCGTTCTTATGTAGTATAAATCGCTTTTATACATCGGGAGAACCTTCTGCATCCGTCTTTTCGCGTTTTATCGGCTGAAAAAGGCCTAAAATCGCAAAAAACCTCTGAGTTCGGCGATCGACGATTCCGAGGCCGAGTCACCGAATTCTTCCGCGCGGGCAACCGCCTCACCGCCTCCGCCGCCGCCTTTTTGGGTGTTTGCGCAGCCATCCACTCCCAAAGGGATTGAAAATATTCCCGCACTGCCATTGTTCCTTGGGGAAGACGAAAGACGAACGGAAAGACGTGAAATCTAGAATATTGGAAGAATGTATGCCAAATTTTTCAAATATTTAGAATGTCTATGTAAATGTTAACAATATGGGAAAATGTAAAACACTTGAAAAGTTATAAGGATATTTCAAATATGTGGAGCATACCAGGAACTTTTAATAAATAATAAAGATTACAATAAAGGTTACATGTGATTAATATTACAAACATTTAAACAACATTCAATAAATGTGTTTACCTCCTTCAGCGTTGCAAATAATGCATCGTACGTTTCTTGCTGTTTATTTGGCAGGAGGTCGTATATCACCGGGATTACTAATCCTCCACGTTTGGCCGATATAACATAAACCTTAAAAATGTAATGACCCGGGTTAAAAGCTTACTTTTCCAAATCAATCCCCCAGTGGTTTAAAAGAGCATTTACAGTATTAAAATGCTGACCTGACTGGATATCAGCGGCGCAATTTTAAAAGTGCCATCCATGTACAGAGTGTGCATTCTGTCACTCCACAAGCTCGAACTTTGTCTCCCGAATAACAATATGCGCTGATTATCTCCAAATCGAGCATTAGCAAGAAGGAATGGTTCGAAATGCCCGGAAGTCATTTCATATTGTTGGTATGCGTCTGGGATAACCTGAAAAAGGCACACAAATAATTAATATGCCTAACAATACCCAAGCGTCTTTATTAATAATATGTTACCAATGTGTGTATGTCGTTTGGTTTAGGTGGTGCAGCAGCAGCAGTATTTCTGGCTCTTTACACAATTTTCCTAACCGCGTCTTTGGTAGGCATTCTGCCCTGCACTGCTGGGCCTGCATTCCTATGGGCTTGGTTTAGAATTTGCTGAGGTGTCTAAATTAACAGAAAATGTTGTAAATTCATATACTTAGACGCAATTGGTCATGCAAAACGTGCAAATACAATGTTATGTTTTATACAGTGTGTTGCAATTTAAATTGTTTCTTCATATTATGAAAAAATCAAGCACTGGTAGGAACAAGATAAGACATAAGCCGTAAAGTTATTTTAATTGGAGCACCCTATAGTGTTAATGAAATATGTAAACATTTTTTAATATATTAATTGAAGACTAGGTTCTGTATTATTTGAAGGTAAACTATGATTATGT
>JAVBJR010000506.1:0-3945 GCA_031546965.1 Dysgonomonas sp. | reverse complement strand
TACAACATCATAGCATTTCGCATGGCATTTATTCTTGCAAGAGGAGCAGGAGACTGTAACTTGCTTGCCAAAAACTTCTCCATTACATTTGGCGCAAGGTACAGCTGAAGGAGGCATAGTAGAAGAAAATGATAACAATCTTGCTGAATGATCCCCCACCAAAACACCAACAAGCAGGTTGGATGATCCCTTGTTGATATGGGAAGCCTACCCATAGGCTCCCAGCCAAACTGGCCAGGTAAGCCTAACCAAACTTTCCACTCTCCTTACAAGGAAATTTGTCCAATTCGAGGCAAACAAACTGCACAGGCAGATGGTAGGGCCACTCATACAACTCCCTGACCAAGATTTGCCAGCAGGATGATCAAAATCCAGCGGATTGGCAATTCTACTGCAGAGCAGGAAAACGTCAACACTGGCCCTCTGGTGGCCAATAATAATAATAATAATAATAATAATAATAATAATAATAATAATAATAATAATTCTTTTATTCTCATTTTTGGGTGAGAGCTGCCCCACAACAGTCTCAAGACCATCAAGGTGAGTGCAGCATTTGCATGTACAAAAGGACCACAGAGACAGCTAGGTGCCTCCAATTAAGAAGACACTCATTCGATGTTAACCTATAACTACAAGTCTACAGGATAACACAGCTTCCCGAAGCAGAATATATCAAATTGACAAGCGCAGACGAAACATTCGAGCGTGCTGAAATCTCAACGGCTGAACTAACTTCTCGCGGCTAAATTATTTTAACAGATTACTTAACGTTGAAGAGTCCATGTCACAATAAAAATAACACTCGGAATCGAAAATTGTAGATATAAAAAACGCATTACAACGAAGTATAAATAAAATTTCGATAGCGAGAGCTAATAGATATAAAAAACAAGTACATTTGTTCGATCGGGTTATTAATTACCGCGGTGTAAACAATTCAGTTAGCTGTGCCTTAAATTTACGAGCGGATACAGCAAAAATGTCAATATCAGACCCCACACGATCATACAGTCTGCACACTCGCGACAACGTCCCAATATTGTCTCTCGGAGCAAACGTTTCTCTATTTCGGGTCACGCCAGGAAGCCTGAATCGCACGTTGCCAAGCAAAGTTTTCGAGGAAAGCTCCCCGTGCACCAGTGAACGGAGGAACTGCAAATCACGCACAGCTAGAGTGTCCTTCACAGACAACAAGTCCATCCTGCGAAGAGCCTCTGCGTAGGTGTACATCTGCCCTTGAAAGTATCTTTGGTGAATGAACCACGCAAATCGCCGTTGAACTCCCTCGAGCTTTGCTATCACATAATCAGCTGTTCCGGCCCAGACAACAGAACAGTAGGTCAGCCTGGAGCGGATGAGAGCCACGTAGAGGACGCGAAGGGGCACCCACGACTTAAAAACGAACGACAACCGGTAGAGCACTCCCAAATACCGGTTGCACTCGCTGACCATGCTGTCGATGTGCCCCCTAAAGGTCAGTTTCCGGTCAAACTGGACGCCAAGGTCGCGTTGGCAGTCATGTCTTGGGATTAGCTTTCCACCAATCTTGTACGGAAAGATGATCTGATCTGTTTTTCTTGAAAATGAGATTATCGCCGACTTGTCAGCATTGACACTCATCAGATTGTCCTTGACCCAGCCATCCACGATGTCCAAGGCAACCTGCAGGGTCTCACAGTCCGACAGTCTCGTGATGGTTTTGCCCAACTTTGAGTCGTCTGCAAAGAACTTTTTTAAGACCTCCACAAGTCTGTTGACCAAGTCGTTCAAAAATATCTTGAATAGCAGAGGCCCAAGCACTGAGCCCTGGGGAACACCACGCTTCGCCACAAACATTGGGCCCCCAACTACACCATTGCACTTGACTCTGCACTGTCTATCTGATAGATAGGAAGCAAACCAGTCAGGTAGTTGTCCGCACATCCCATAATTTCGAAGCTTGAGAACTTGAAGCCGATGGTCAATCATATCAAAAGCCTTCGCCAAATCCAAGTACGCCACATCAAACTGGCCCCTGGAAGCCACTTCTGGAGCAACACTGTCCAACATCTCAAGCAGGTTACTCTCACAAGACTTCCCTGCGGTGAACCCAAACTGATCTTCCGACAAGAATGTGCGTGACCATGGTTCGACGACGTTGAAGACGCATCGCTCGAATAACTTTGCAAACGAACACAGATTTGCAATTGGTCGATAGTTCTCCGCCTTGTGACGTGAACCGCCCTTGAACACTGGTGTAAGAATCGCTTGCTTCCACTGAACTGGGAAGCACCCGGACCTCAAGGACAAATTAAAGATGTAAGCAAGAGCCTCAGAGAGAATGCTTGCAGTGCCCTTCACAAGGAAGAGTGGGATGCCATCATTCCCACAAGACTTCTTGGGTCTTAGGCTTGCCGCTGCTGTCATCACATCTTTGGATGAAATCAACATTGTGCCAAGAGGATCTATGTGATCAGTATTCAGCATTCTAGGTGGAGCATCGGGTAAATTCATCTCTTCGCCAACCACGGACTTGAATTGCGCCGCAAACTGACCACACAAACTATCAACATCTGTCACTAATCTTCCATCGGGTGCAGTCAGGATAATGTGGAATTGCGCCTCTCTGTACCTGGGCTTCACAAAGCGCCAGAAACTCTTTGGGTCTGTCCTCAAGGCGCCAGCTGTCTTCTCAATAAATGCTGCATGGTCACGCGCAACCATCTTCTTCACCTGAGTCCGTAACCCAGCATACTTGGAATAGTGATGTAGCAATCCGGTTTTCTTGTACAGCCTATGCGCTTTGGCCTTTTTCCGTAAAGACACCCGTAGCTCACCTGAAAACCAAACCGGGAACCGTCCAGGAGGTCGTTTCTTCTTCAAAGGGACACACTCGTGCATTGCACCACATATCACTTCGGAGAGGATGACCACAGCACGATCAACGTCCTCACACTCGTACAAGTGACTCCAGTCAACTGCCATTAAGATCCTTACAAGCTCGTCGTAATTTCCTTTGCCGAAGTCAAACTCGCAGTGCATGTTTGTTACAACTTCAGGCAGGGCCCACAGGTGCACTTTTAGTTCAATGGACGGATGATAATCGTCCTCTTGCACCACAGGATGGAGAGAGCGAATAGTAGGTTCAGGTGAACTTCTAACAAATGCCAGATCCAACAGGTTATCGTAGGCGTTACGGACCACATTTACCTGTCGAAGACCAGCAAGTTTAGCGAACTCATTGAGGGTCTGAGCCTTCGCACGAACTTGGTTTGAGCACCTGGAGAAATCCTCCGCAATCCAGTCGGCGTGCGGCAAGTTAAAATCTCCAAGGACGTATACTTCTCCCGGAAACTCCGACACTTTCTCCTCACACTTTCTTAACATGGTAGTAAAACTGGCAGTCGGCATGCCGGGAATACAATAAAAAACTCCAAGCAATGCCTTCTCAGACGATGACTGCAGCTCAACCCACACACAATGGTCTTCATGCTCCAGATCCGGCCTACGAATGGAGTGGAAGCTAGAAGGAACTGCAGCTAACACGCCTCCTCCTCTGGTAGTACCTTTTCCGATTTGAGGACGATCGTTTCGGTGTACATCGTAACTACTGGGAAAGTAATCCCCAGAGTGGCAAGTCTCGTTTAACCAGGTCTCGGACAGGCACCACACACTTAGACAGTCAGAGGAGACCACAGATCCGAAGCACTTATTTGCCTTTGTCCTAAGACCACGGACATTCTGGAATATGAGGGTGAGCTCCTCATCTATTCTACACGGCTGACGGTTGAACTTGTCCATCACTGGTAACAGGTCCAGCCTCCTCGCGGCGGGGAAATCTTGCAGGAGCAGGTGCTGTTGTTCGGCGTCTGGACACAAAGTGGCCGCGATACTCGATTTCTGTCACTTTTTCTTCTAAAAGTTTTCCAAAGAACATTTTAACGGTGGACCCCACAGGCCACA
>JAVBJR010000332.1:0-3784 GCA_031546965.1 Dysgonomonas sp. | reverse complement strand
AAACCTGTTATACCTGGACTCCCAATTCCGGTGCCACCGAAATTGGAACGTGGACGTCCTAAAAAGACCCACAAATACAACCTAAGAGCAACAAAACAGTAATAATTACACTAAGGTAGGTGCGATTCTGCTCCTATCTGTAATTTATGTAGAAGTTGTAGTGGTGTAACTGCAACTTCTGGCCATACTTGTTGTGGTAACTGCTGTCTCACCTCTGATGCATTCTGTGGAATGGACATTGGAAATGCTGACCAGTGGAAGGAATATTGTGTCCACAATATTCTAGGAGATATTTGTATGTGCAATTTGCTGAAATTGCTGCATGTGAATATTTACGTGAATAACACTGTTTACCTCTTAGACTTGTATAAATGTGACCATCATGACAGTGTGAATTTACACTGCCAAGTGGTGGTACAACCCTGCAAGTTATTGCAGTCGGTATTAGTAAAAACCGCTAATACCGTTGGCGGGAAAAAATGAATTTGAATTGTTGTAATTTACCTGTTGGTAGTAGCAAATGCTACTCACCATGTAAATTGATGGTAGTGGTATGATGTCTTTGAAGTTGGTGATTTCCGCGAATTGGCGAAGTTACCTGCAAGAAATTCGGCACGGTTGATTAATCGGTGATCGATTTATTTTGCGAATGGTATCTTGAAAATTCCACTTACCTGCGATTCAGAGCTCTACGTAAAATCCGCAGCATTAACTCAGCGGTCAGCGGCACTGCTGATCGCAACAACCGAGTTGCTGCGAGCGATTATTGAATTAATTGGTGATTTTACATGTGTCGACGGTTGGCGTTGGCGACATCGGCGATCGCTAACTGTACATCGGGTTTTCCACCGATGGCCGACGGCGACGCGAATTTCCGTTCGCGTTGGTGCTAGCTATTCGCTAGCACCGCTAAAAAATACAAATGCAGCCCGAATAAATTACGAAAATCACGTAAAAGTTGCGTACATTGCACTTACCGTGGATGTTGCGATCGAGTTGTGGCGGCTTGGGTACCGAGAACGGCGATTGGCTCGTTTCTCGACCCGGGTTTTTCGTTGGGTTGCGTTGTCGTCACGAGGCAGCGGCATGCTTCACCGCATGGCTACCTCGTGGGGCACATCCGGGTTGCGGATCCCGTAGCGATCCGGGATGTGCCCTTTCACCGCTTGATCGGTGGTGGTGTGCCTCCGCCACCACCGCTATCAAGTGGCCACTGGTCGAGCGAAGGCACTACTTTTCGCGTGAATTGCGCGGAGGTACACGCTGACGTCACGTTGGTCACTCTTGGCTCGTCTGCTGTACCGTGCGTTTCGTTCCTCGAGTTTTCCAATTGTTCGTCGCGTTTTTCTCGCTTCCTGCCGTGTTAGCTGTGCACTATCACGTTTCGCTCGACATTTATCGTTACTCATCCGTCCTTTTCTCGCCGAACGATGGATTTATCGGTAAGAATATCTGTTCTAATTAGCGTTTCCGATAATTAGGCCTGATAGCGGCATTTTCGCACCACTTGCGTTTTGCTTGCAAGGGCGTGTTAGCAAATTCGCTAACACGCCTGCGGATTTAACTGGGTGGACAATTAGCGTGTGCTAATCCAGTTTGTCTGCGTGGATGAATTTGCCATGTTTTGAATATGGCGCGAGGCGCCACGTGGTCGCTTACCACGCGGTGCGTCGCCATATTGTTGACTGCATCGTGTTGCCTGTCCCTCTGAGTTGTAGTATGGGAATTGACATGTGTTGTTTCTTCTTTTTCAGCTCGCTTGTTTCCAATTGCTTGGAAACTACGTCGTGGAAGTTGGTCCACGACGTAAGTCACCGCTCGACCCCTACCCCACCCTTTTGGCGCCTGTGCCGGAGGGTACGGAGTTGATGAATTACGAGGAGGCGGTCGAGCTAGTCGGTCGTTCGCCGGGGTATGTCTTCGTGGAGCCCGACACGTGTAGGGTGTTCGCAGCCGGTGGCCAAACGCCGGGTGCGGCTCCTCGCGGCCCTCTTGACGCTGTCTCGGAGGACGAGCCGATGGACCCTGCGGCGACTGGGCCGCGGTGGTCGGAAGGGTGTCTGGTGCAACTTGGATTCGAAGATTTAATGCGGGAACCGTTTAAGCCGGCCTCCGCTCCTCCTCTTCCAAGTCCAGTGGTTGTCGCGCCTCCTGCGGCAACCCAAGTTGGTACCATCATCGCCAACCCGTTCGTCCAGACGGCCGCATCAGCACCTCGGCTGCCGCGTCCGTCAACACATAAAAAGGTGATTGCCAAGCCGGCGAGAGGTACGCCTTCGTCGTCGCAACCACCTGCCGCCGCGTCCAGAAGTTCAAGCCACCGGCCAACGGGACCGGTAGTGGTGCCTAATCTACTACCAGCTGGTATGGCGCTCCAGCAGGCCGCTGGTGCGCCTACATCTCGCCCACCGGCTAAGCGGGCCAAGACTTCCGAGGCTGCGGTGGAAACCTCGACGACTGCTGTTTCTCGGGGGGACGCTTCCAAGTCCTCAGCGGGAACCACGTCGCGGAGCTGGGGTTCGAGGTCTTCGAACTCCCGCATGCAGGACCGTTCCGGAGGTCGTCGTAGGCCCTGGACCTCGCAGTACGGGGTCCGGGTTACTTATGACTGTAACCTGCCACTGATGGAGGAAGAGTCCCTGCCCCGCCGCCCCGCGTGTAAAGTGCGCGCGGTCGCGGTCCAGGCGGTACCGACCACGCGGTGCCGCTCGGTAAGTGCTTGCCCGGTGGGTGAAGACGGCGAGCCGGAGCCACAGCGTCCCCTGCTGCAGGCCGATCCGCCGCCCAAGACGACCCATCGGTGCAGCGACAAACAGCTCCGGTTGCAGAAATGGCCTCTGCGACCGGTAAAACCGGTAGTTGCCGCGACCGTGGCAGTAGCTGACGCTGCCACGGCAGGGGGTTCCGTTGCAGGAGTTTCGGGCTTCTTGGATGTCCTGCGGGCCGAGTTGGTTGCTCGGGGTGCTTTCGGAGCGGGTTTGGATCCCGGCGCTGCGCTTGCATCAGTTTTGGCTGATGTGACCGTGGTACTGGGTGCCGGCCGGTCTGATGTTGCCCCGTGCCCTCCGGCCCCGGTCCAGGGAGTTGCGGCTCTGTCGATGGACCCCCCGGACGACGTGGTGGTGGTGTCTTCTGGTGAGGTGTCTCCTGCCTCACTGGTCGAGACCACTCCGGTTTCTCCTGTGCTGGCGATGGACGTGGACTGCCCATCTGCTGTTCTGGACCCTGCGGACTTGGAGGCGGCTGTTCGCGAAGCAGAGGAGCATCTTCTCGGGTCCGCGATGGAGATGGTGCCTGACTCCCCGGTGGACTGTGGCGCCGGCGGACAGGACCTCTTGGACGAGGCCCTGTGCCCTACTACTGGAGACGACGCGCCAGAATAGTGGATGTTGCTGGCGACTGACCTGGACTGGACTTGGACTCGAATGTGAAATGGACTGGACTTGGCTACTGTGAGTGGTACGGTGCTCCTTTCCTCCTGTGCTGCTCCTCCCCCTTCCTTCCCCTACCCTCCCCTTGGTGGTTGTGCTGCAGGCAGTTGGCCTGGGCTGACTTTTTGCCCGGAACCCGGTCTCGTCATAAGCTGTGTTCGCTGGTTGCGGTTGCTGTGGCCACCATTCAAGTTTCCTGGACCTCCGACCTCCCTCCCTGTTAATTGTGTGGTGCTGAAGATGCCGAGAGGAGAGCGCTCTGGACTCGCCGGTAAAGTTTTGGGCGACGACGGGCGTCTCCCTGATGCCGTTCGACGCTGGTGCGCTGCGCGGGACCCACGGTCCTCACTGAA
>JAVBJR010000812.1:0-5567 GCA_031546965.1 Dysgonomonas sp. | reverse complement strand
TAATTTCTGATATTCGGAAAAATATGTAGCTGGGAGGGGCCAGTGGGGCTTTCAGCTATGGCCATTGGCGTAGGAAAAAATGTGGGCGGGGTTCTCATTGAGAACTATGGCTGCTCATCCTACCCATTCCCAAGTGTATAGAAGGCATTGAGGTTAGCGTTGCGCTGATATTTGCCTTCTGCACAATGTCTTGTGTTATGGATATCAAACCATTGGTTAAATGTTTCCAAGAATATAACTGTCTCTGAAGCAGAATCACCACAGATTTCTTCACTGCAACTGACATCGAATTACTCATCACTTGCGCCGCGTAGCTAACCTTCATCTGGCCATAGGGTGTCAGGTGAATATGTTCATCCGTAATTTTAGGTAATATCCTTGGATTGTTTTGTATATCGTATTGGTACACCTTCTCAATGCTCTCCCAAGTGATGTGTTGGCCATTTTTCCATAGTAATCATTTTATTGGCTTTCCTTTTTTGGAATATCGGCTGTTTGAAAAACTGTTTCTGGTAGTTTTCAGGAGATGGCATGCATCACAAATAAGAAATATTGGCCTTGTTTCATCACCGGCAAATCTGTTGTTCATGAAGTAAGGAATGGGTCCCTCTCCTATAGCATTGTAAAAGGTCCTGTTGGTGTTAGCCCCGTCACAAACAATTGTTAAAACTTTTATGCCTTATTGTTCCAACCGGCAAATGGCCTCCATGATAATACTATACAGTTGTTTGCTGTTCAAACTGTTTGTCCCAAAGAAAGCATAATTGAAATAGCATGATGTTGTTAAGCCCCGAACACACAGCTGAAGGATGTGGCTCGCAAGAGACTTTGGCTTCGCGGTTCCATCACATTCTAATAGTTCCATCAGTTAGTTTTCACTTTGATTGAGGTGAACAAATCCGACCATTTCACCTGTATGTCGTTTAAATACCACCTCTTCAGATATTTTCATTTCATCAAATATCAACGACACATATTTTTGATGACCTTCAAATTTTGACATTTGTTCAATTATATGCGACGGAAGATTTTCAGGGAATCCTGGCCCATTTTCGAAATGTTTACTAAAGTCCTGCAATGTTTTTTCAGAAGGCAGAAGAAGATAACCACCTGCACGTATTGCTCTGTATGTAGTTGGTGACAGCTTGTAAATGTACAAGCACCATGCGATGATCTCAGGGCTCCAGCGATAGCCATGGCAAGACTTCCGCTTAGCAGCCTTCAGTTGTTGCTCAATGAAAATCCCCAATGGAGTGCTGTTATCCATATCTTTTTTCGCTTGCAAGAGCAATTTTTTCATGTCACTGTTGTCCGTTGGTCCAAGGCAGTAACCATTATCGATCATTTGTTTGAATCTATTTTGCAGCCTGCGTAGTTTTAAAATTGAAGCCTTTTCTTTTAGTCGAGACCACGTTGATTTTGCTACAAGATGTTGTGCAGTTAGGAACCGGTTGTTGCAATTTATATGTTGAAGTGCACTTTTCTTCTTTCCATGCAATATAGCAGTTTTCAAGGTGTACTCATACTTCAGACATTCAATACACTTTGTGCTGTGAGTAAGGATTTTGCATTTTATTGCGCGTACTGTGTCGGTCCTGTTGCAAAATTTTCCAACCGTAGTATTTGTTTTTTGGAACTCTTCTATTAATTCCACTTTATGGATGCCTTTGCAAATGTTCTGTTTGCCAACAGTCAAAAGAAAACTTTTCATGTCACTGCAGTCTCTAATTGCCATCTGTGCTTGTACTAAATTACTCCCAACAGGCAAATTCTGACCCGAAATATAAGTTTGTATTTCAATTGGCGTTTTGGAATACATGACATTTATTTCTACCAGGCAGGCCCTTGTGTCAGCATTATACTTCAGGAAACTTGCATAATTCTCATTTATCATACAAGCCCAACCTAAGTTCATTTGTTCATGAGCCAAGGCTGTGATATTTACACGATGATTCAGTTCAAATCTGTCTTCACTTCCAGGACTTGCAATTCCATGGTCATTGTTCAATTGTACAATCAGGTGTGGAAGTGTTCAAAACATCATTTCCAGTTTCGGTAGGCAGGGCAGACGGCACCGTCTGCATTGCAGTTGGCAGTGTTATGGCTAGCACATCATGGTCTTCACTAACACGAGTAACGTTCGGCAAGCTTGAAAAATCAGGCAATGATTCTACAGATGATTCACTTGCATCAGGCTGTAGGCATGAATAAAAGTGTAGGATTACAGCACACTTCATACATTTTTTATCATTTTGTGTTGTCAATGTAATTTAAACTTACTGCAGCCTGTGTCCTCCTTTTTGGCAGCTTGGATTGTCGAATAATTGGTGTCCGTTCCAAAGGGGCTTTTCTTTTGTTTTGTTGCTTTATAAACTATGAAATAACTTTTTATCAGCTATACCCAATTTCATTGTCAACAGCAGTCCGAGTATAACCTGTATACTTCTGCTGGTGTTGCATTTGCTGGCAATGGATCATCATTGGCTGTAATCTGCTTGTTGCCGATGAAGTGGTTGGAACAAACGTACCTATTCCGTCCGATATCACCTAAAGTCCTTAATCCAATGTCACGTCGCCTACTAAGTATTATCCATCGCCTAGCGCGGGTGCACTGGCTACAGTTGGAAATGTTATGCTGATTCTTCTGTACCTTCCCCATAATTATATCTATTTCCTCATTGCGGTATGCAATGCATGCCTTAGGAAAGGGGATGAAATAAACTTTTGTTTCCTATAAATAAAGTGTACAGCAACATTAAAAATCACACAAAGTACATTTTATGCATGTGCAATTCCCCATTTGAAAATCATTTGTATTGTGTTGTAACCAGTGTTCCCACAGATGGGCAGGAAGCAATTTTCCAGACCATTAAATTTGACTAGCAAAAAATAGATTTTCAAAATTATTATTTTTTAGCAACTAAAAATGTGTATTAATACAGCAAAATAATGCACTCCCAGATCGAGATATCTTTGTCGTCGTTCAATTTTATAGAAAATAATTCACCGTACTAATTGTATTCCTGCTTGCGATTCTTCTTTATCAACATTTGAACTTTTTCCATTACTTTTTCCAAAACTAAACAATTATTCCAATTTTCCTGGTCAGCTGGGAAACAAAATTAATAATTTCAAAACGTTTCATAACTTTCCAAACTCTGTGGGAACCCTGTGTAACGTTTGTTTTGACAAATCAATTTTTCGCACAAATTTATAACATTTTTAAAATTTTCATGCAACATTATTTTTTTTTCTCAATAAAATTGCGAAGTTTTCTTTATAATTAATTGCATATATATACTGATTGACACATATTGAACCGTACTTTAATTTAGAAAACCCCCACATTACATTTTAATTTACAAATTTAAAGTCTATTAGAAATAGGTGAATGCAATATCGATCGTTTGTGAAGTTGCACAAAAAAAGGGGCCGAAATGTAAAAAAATAAAACTAAGAGAAATTGTTTACACTTGCCTTAGGTAATGTCCTGCCGTCGCTTGTGCAATATGCAAAAGAACAAGTCTTAGAACCATTTGCCGTCCTTTTGGTGGTCATTTTCTGTGAATGCGAACTCGTTTGACATAAAATCCACTCGCCTAACAATGGCGGCCAATTTTCTGCACGAATGCAGTTAAGACACGCCCACAAACAAAAACCCCCCTAGCAGCCGAGGGTCATTGCCGAGTGCGAGATCGAGACTCCTGTAATACAACTCCTTGCTGTATTGATGCTGTTTTTGCAAATTATTTCCATACCACTACCATATTTGCAGTCTTAGTTCAAGATGTCTTTTAGTGTCTCAAACGTTTACTCTGATATAGTTCCGATATTACATTTGCACCAAACATGAATTCTTGTCAATATTCAACAAAAGCTTTTTATGATGATATATCCATAAAAAGTAATGCTGACAATTGTAAGTTATATATGGCAATGCAATAGAGCCAAAATGGTGAAGCATTGACTGATGTCTCAAGGTCACCTACTTGCAAATATGGTAATGACATGGCGAAAATTTGCAAAAGAACAGCTTCAATACAATTATGGTATGTAAATTGTAAATATATAAGAAGACACGTTCGATACAGGAACGGTACTTGTAATTATACAAGAATACACGTATGATACAGTAACGACACATGTATTTATACAAGAATACATGTTCGATACAGTAACGATACATGTAACTATAGAACAATACATGTTCGATACAGTAACGATACACATAAATGTATTAAAAAACACGTTCGATACAAGAATCAATGTTGGATGCAGTAACGATACATGTAATTATACAAGAATACATGTTCGATACAGTGCGATACACATAAATGTATAAGAAAACATGTTCGATACAGTAACGATACAACAATACATGTTCGTTACAGTAACGATACATGCAATTATGCAAGAATACATGTTTGATACAGCAACGATACATGTAAATATAGAATAATACGTGTTCGATACAATAACGATACACTTCAATGTATAAGAAAACACGTTCGATACACCACCGATACAAGAATATATGTTCGATACAGAAACGATACATGTAATATAATAATACATGTTCGATACAGTAACGATACATGTAATTATACAAGAATACATGTTCGATACAGTAGTGATTCATGTAAATATAGAACAATACATGTTCGATATAGTAACGATACACGTAAATGTATAAGAAAAAACGTTCGATAAGCTACCGATACAAGAATCAATGTTCGATACACTAACGATCCAGCATTAAACCGTTTCGATATATTGGTACGTATCAACGGTTGGTGACCTGTTTGGGCCACCATAGTAGACTTACATTTGGAATGATCCCTGTCAATAGTTTATATTGTTTTACAGTTTACATTTATATTGACTTACTTTTGTAATGATCCCCGTTTCATGTTTTATAGTTTTGTAGTAATGTGACTTACTTTTGGAATGATCCCTGTTAAATAGTTTATATTGTTTTACAGTTTACATTTATATTGACTTACTTTTGTAATGATTCCCGTTTCATGTTTCATAGTTTTGTAGTAATGTGACTTACTTTTGGAATAATCCCTGTGAAATAGTTTATATTGTTTTGCAATTAATAGTTATGTTGACTTATTTTTGTAATGATCCCCGTTTCATGTTTTATAGTTTTGTAGTAATGTGACTTACTTTTGTGATGATCCCAGTTTCATGTTTTATAGTTTTGTAGTAATGTGACTTACTTTTGGAATGATCCCTGTTAAATAGTTTATATTGTTTTGCAATTAATAATTATGTTGACTTACAATATGGCAGATACATATATTAACTTTAGTAAAAGTTGTAAACAACGCTCACAGTGCTATAAGCCCTTATAAATAGGCAGATCAATTAATTGCCAGAACCTTTTTTATTATTTATAAAATAAATTTTGTAATAATATTGACAACCATGTCTATAACAAAAATGACTATAATTTTGCTATTTTATTTAGAACTAATAAGTTATTTTCCAATCAGTTACACAAAAATTTATTTTAAAGGACTTTCAAACGATGCAACAAAAATAGATCATTTGCAAAATTG
>JAVBJR010001034.1:0-2542 GCA_031546965.1 Dysgonomonas sp. | reverse complement strand
CGACAAAAAAACCTAACCTAACCTAACTTAAACTATATATTAACGTTCTTAAGTGTGTTTAAGTTAAGTTAGGTTAGGTTAGGTTAGGTTAGGTTAGGTTAGGTTTTAACCTTAAAAAATCGATAATTTGGATCGGATTGCGCACTTTTACCGGACTGCGCACTTTTACCGTAACAGATACATCATCATCCCCATCAGCGACTGGCGACGCCGACTTTACGACGCCGAACCGCAGGGAGCCCAAGCCAGAGCGGCCGCTCCTGCGGAACGGAAGCTGTCGAAGAAACAAAAGCGGCGTGAGCGGGACGCGCTGGAGCTGGCCGATGCCCGGGCCTCAGCGCAGCGCATAGCCAGGGAGGCGGAGACCACGGCGCGAATCCAGGCCGCTTACATCGAGCGCCTGGAGTTGCAGTTGTGAGGCCCAGGCCAGGAACGAAGGGGAGGGTTCTTCCTCTCGCGCCGCTGCCGGCCGGACGTAGTCAAGGAGCGGCTATGTTGGAGCTGGCCGGAGCGGTGCGGGAGGGGGAGGCCGAACCTCACGTTCTGCTCCGATTGTTTGGGGAGATGTCGGAGGCGCTGGGAATGGCGGTGGGACTGGTAACCAGGCCGGTCGTCTCCCCTGCGGGGTCGCAGCCGCCGCCACTCCAGGAAGACGAGACGGGAGAGCTGGAGCCGTCCGAGGCCCCGTCCCCCGGTTCCCAGTGTAGGCGAGGCATCTTCCCCACCAATCGAAGCCCGGGAGGTCCTAATACCTGTGGACCTCACCGGGACCGACTCGGACGGAGGGTCTGAGGTCATCATCTGCGGAGTGGATGCGGAGTCGGGGGAGGTGGAGGTACCAGAAGTGTGTCGACCCCCCAGGGACTTGCCGGGCATCGCTCTGGCAGCTCTGTGTCTCGACTCGCCAGCCACCGAGTCGGAGTACCTGACCCCGATGGAAGAGGAGGCGGAAGGGGAAGGAACTGGCGAGTCAGCGGGGATGGATTCCATCCCCGAGGAATTGGCTGATGGGATGCCGTCCGCTGCTGGCGACCGCCAGTCTCCTGATCTGCTACCACGGGAGCTGGAACCACAGGAGGGACCCAGCGAGGGCGAAGGGGATGGAGAGGCGGCCCAAGCTGTGGAGGACCTCTTGCGGGAGGAGAGCGAATGGTAAACTTCGCTCCTTCACCACCTCGCCGGGGTGCGTCCATCGGGACCTAAAAAATCTTGACAATCGCTGCGACTTGGCCCCCCGGGTAAAACTGGGGGGCGGACCCTCCAAATTAGACTACCTGATAATGACTCCTGGATTTGACACTGGATTTGGCTAACGGTTTGACTACCTATTTCGACCACCTACCCCGACAAAACGGTAACGACCTGGCATGTTAATGGACACTGATTAGTGGCCTGCGGGGTTCCTCTTCCCAAACCTCACAGGTCCTCCCACCCTCCTATCCTTCTTTCCCCTTGTGAGTGGTGCGCAGGCTGGCGGCGCCAAACTGGCTGTTGAACGCGTGGAGCGGGCCGGGGCCGACTGTGCTGGCCGCACTTAAGGTCGCCCCGTTGGGCCGTACCATGCTGCGTGGCTACCCACAGGATTTCCCCCTACCCTATCCAAACCTACCTTACCTTTCCTCATGTGCTCAATCTGGTGTTGGACTGCGGCGAGGGTGCTGGTGCTTGTTCCTGTTCCGGTTCCGGTTGCTGTGGCCCCCATCAGAAGAAGGCGTGTTGGCGTGTCTGGCGGATGACGGGGATTTCGACGCAGAGATGTTTCCAAAGTCCGCAGAGCAGCCCAAAAAAGTCGTTGATATGTTGGAGTTTTAACATTGTGATATGTTTGAATTTAATCGGATCTAATCGGGTCTGATCAGCCATTTGATATCGTACGTTACGAAAGCTACTTATTTACATTGGACCACGCCGGTCAAGATAATAATATTTTTGATACCTGTTGTATATAGGCCGTTGGGACGCTTGGGTTTTTCCACTCCGGTTGAGGCGGTCGATAGGTTGGCGGACCTAAAAGACTGCGCAAACAAGTATATCCGCATCTATTATGGGGGGGAGTGTAACGACCCGAGGTTCTCGGGGAGGCATTTCGCCCTTAAAAACCCCTTTTTAACATAATTTATTGATTTATTTGCAAAGCAGTTATTTTGGCACAAAATAGAATGCTCTTATTTTGTGCCAAATGGAACGTTTGACCACAGTTGCCTAGCAACCCCCCCGTCAGATTCCAGGGGCGACAGCCATGGAATATTCAAATGAGGGATCCATAAGTGCCAATCGAACCCTTAGGTCGATTAGAGGGCATTATGGAATTATTGGAACACTTTTGAGTGCATTATCGAATTATGGAATCGAATGATTTCAGCCAAGATGCCTAGAATTTAGAATGGATCTTGGTCTTTTCGTGGTCATCACTCGAGGGAGCAAGAGCTCGCCAGAGTGATCCAGCTTTGCATTCCCAGCTTAGGGAATTTAAGTTAGAAGAGATTAGTATTAACGTTTAGCTACTGACGGAGTGGAGGAATCCAGTTGCCCAACGGTGCTT
>JAVBJR010001113.1:0-3194 GCA_031546965.1 Dysgonomonas sp. | reverse complement strand
CGTTGCATACGTTGTTCAGCGATTGTGGGACATTATTAGTCTGCAACAACACCCCTGCCAAGGTGGACCACCAACAGAACAGGATGAGTTACACAGGATAGCAATTCTGGCATCTGTGTATGCCAATCCTCATGTCAGCTGCCGAGCCATTGCTGAAGATGTCGGATGTTCCAGTTCGTCTGTGCACAACATCTTCTATAAGAACAACTTCCATCCAAATCATATGCACTGTCATCAGGCACTCACACAGGACGACCCATGTTTACGATTTGATTATTGTAATTGGCTTTTATCTGCCACTGATGAGATTACAGACAGTTTCCTGCATCTTGTGGACAGACGAAGCACAGTTTTCCCGTAATGGTGTCGTCAATAGGCACAACTCACATTATTGGTCCCAGGACAATCCCCATTGGCTGAGGCATGTAGCAGACCAAGTGAACTGGAGAGTGAACGTTTGGTGTGGTATTCGCAATGGTAGCATTATTGGACCAGTGTTCTATGATGGAGTTCTGGGTGGAATTCGGTAACATGACATCATCCTTGAAGGTGTTGTCCTAGATTACTTTGAGGATCTACAACTTGCAATAGCCCAACACATGTGGTTTTAGCTTGATGGAGCACCTGCTCATTTATCCCACATAGCTTGCCAATTTATTGAAAGATTGTTCCAGAACAATATGATTGGCAGACATGGACCTGTTCCTTGGCCACCCCGTTCACCATACTTGATACCACTGGATTTTTTTCCTCTGGGGCCATGTTACGTCTTTGGTGTACAAATCATGTCCAGAATCACTGGAAGAGATGCAGCAACGGATCCATCAACAATTCCGGTCTTAAATCATGTACAGTAGTGTTCCGTTTATTTTTTTTGTACAAGAAAGAGCACAATCTTTGCAATAGCTGCACTGTACTGTATCTAGATGTAATGTACGTATTCACCAACACAAGTGTTGTCTTCATTTCAAATAAATTCTTTATGTAAGGCATGCACTGACTGACCTTGAAAAATGGATGTTCAGCAACATGTGGACTTTAAGAAGTTGTTAAGTACGCATTGTAACACTTCTGTTCAAAAATCGAAGCAAACGTTTGTACAGAAGTGTACAACCAACACGCAAAAATCCTGACCTCAATTCAGAGGTCAGGCTAGAGATGTTGTTTTCTTATACATTGCAACGTTGGGTTCATCTATTTCCTGCCGAGCCTGGCGATGTCCTGTAGAAGCGAGGTTTTATTACCTAAAACAAGATTAACTCAGTCAGAAGGCACTGAGGAAGAGAGGACAGCCTTCCGGCAACCTCTCTTATTCACCTCTTCCTTCAACTGCTCCTTCTGACTCCACTCGCCTTCTTTTAACCAAAAGAATGACTCATCCAGTCACATGCTTGTTACACAACAGTCGTTGCGTAAATTTGGAGTGAATGAAGTTCCTGGATTTGTGACTCTTAAAATATACAAGTCTGTATACTTTACAACAATTCAATTGGGTCGCTACACTTCCCCCCGTTTTAATGTCAGAGATACCTTTCTGACGAAAAAAGGATATTTACTAGCAGGAAGAGCCATAGGACTCGGCGGGTATTTTTTACAATGAAACAAATAAAGGAGAGGGAGACAATCACAGGGTATACAACCACAATCGGAGACCTGCGTCTTGGAACGTAATGTCCACCGTTTGGAACTTGCCAGTGCCTGACCTTAGTGGGATAATTCTTGCTCCCAGGTTGGCTCTGCATAAGTCCTGACTGGAGGCAAATGTTGGGAGTCCACAGAAAGGCTGAGGGTCCCTTCAGGTGGCTAAAACCGCACCCACCTGGTATTTTTGACCCTCTGATCCCTCGTATTTGGATCTCCACAGTGCCCTCCACACAGTCAGCGTCTACCGGTTGGGTGGTCACAGGGTTGGTTGTAGGATAGGGAATTAGCTTGGGATGGTTTGCTTGCAGATTGGGCGACCATCTACTTGCAGCGGGTATCCTGCGATGGCGCCATATCCACAGCCCAAAACGTACCCCTTGCTAGAGGAAGGTAGGGAAAGGTTAGGATGTCAGCAGGGGTTGGGAAAGGGATAGGTACCCTACTGACTTGGCTTTCTTAGCCCATTACTCTGGTTCAGTGGTCGCCAGTCCACTGTCGCTGTCCACCTTCAATGGTGTTTCCCTTTTTCCCAAGTCTTGACTAGCACCTCCATCCAAAATGCGCTTGTCCTCTGAAACCATCGTTTCCTCTGCTCCGAGGACCTCCTGCTCTTCCTCCTTGGTCAGGGTTTGCTCCTCCTTCTCTATACCCTGGCAGATTTTAGGACAAGGGGTGCGAATTTGGAGTTCAGCGAACTCCGAACATCTTGGAGACAAGGGACCAAGGGGAAGGGTCACCATTAATGGTTGCAGGCTTTCCACCGTTTGGTGGTGAACCAGGAGGATCGTTTCCTTCCTTGCCTCAGTCTCCATGGGTGTTATTCCTGGGGACCTTCCCAGTTGGGGAAACGCAGGAGGCTGAGAGCCCACTGGGACCCGGCGGCGACCATGCTTTTGGATTTATTGTGGTTGTGGAACTGGAGGGAAATTACAGTTCTGGCTCTTACCACGAGCTATCTCGGACATAATCAATACCTATTTCCGAGATCGAAGTGGATTGCGATGGTGCACCTTAGGATGACCTTGATCCAGTTTTACCCTTGAATGTACTGGTAAATTGGGGATCACCAATGCGACGTATGGTGTTAATTCCACCACGTTTACCGGTGGCATAATCCTTCCAGAGGAGGGATTCCTCAAATGCACCACTACGTCCGACAGGATACAGTAGAACCTCCTAAACAAATACCCTATAAACTAATATCCTCTCTAAACTAATACAAACATCCGGTCCCAAAACAGGCCTCCCCTTTGTAACTTGCCTCTCTAAACAAATAACCTCTCTAAATTAATACAAACATCCTTTCCCATGGTTATTAGTTTAGAGAGGTTCTACTGTATTTGCAATTTCAAATGGTTCTTCGCGTAGCGGGACTAGTTTAGCCGCTAATTGCTTCAGGGCACTGGAAAGGACATGCTTATCCTTCATTTCAAGGTCTCCAATTTGGTAGGTGTGCACCTTCCTTCGCTTATAATAATTTTTCTTCTGTCTTGCTGATGCCTGAGCATGGTGTTCCTTTACCCATAGGTACACCCTGGCGAGGCGCTCGG
>JAVBJR010000813.1:0-2700 GCA_031546965.1 Dysgonomonas sp. | reverse complement strand
TTCAAATCGGAACATGTGCATTCCGAGCAGTGGTTTGAAAGATTGAACCGATGACCTTCAAGACGCTGTTCAAGGTCATTCAAAATGCCATTTTTGGATTCCAGATCAAAGTGGCATTCTTTTTGCCACACTTGCAATGGTTTGCGAAATAAACGCCTGGCAATCCTTAGGTGCCTCAGGCTGTATAGCTGCGTTGCCCACCACTGTCATACAGGACTCGAACATTCCTTTTCTTACCATCGCCATTACTCAGACTCACAAGCTGTGTGCGCAGTAGAACATCTCTGGTACATACTATATTATTCACATTGAACTTGTTTTCAGCATATCCCTCCTCAGCCTTGTTCTCAGGAACCTTCTTGTCACTGACCTTGCCGTCACTCTTGGGGTTGGCTTGTTTTACTTTCTGACCGTAAATCTCAGGGCACATTATCTCGTAGTGCTTTTTACTGCAAACCAAACACTTCAGGTGGGCTCTGCAATTCATAGCACCATGTCCCCGTTTAAGGCAGATGAAACCGGCCTTGCCAGCCTTAACCTTTTCCTTTCTGTCTTCTATGCTGAGGGATCTTGCCTTGCCACAGATTGGACTCTCGTGGCCACCATCGCAAAACACACATGTTGGATTCTTTGCTTCCCCTGCATGTAGGCCTGCAGCTGTGGGTAGTTTGTCATCTGAAGCCACCACTGCAGACTTATCTTTAGCCAAGGTCATCCCGAGGCCAAATCCTTCTCTGTCCATGTCAATGTGATCTTCATTTTCAACTTCTTGGCATAGGAACTCCATCAGTCTAGATAACGTGCTCTTTTGCTGGCTTTCTTCTGTGTGATCACTTACCAACAAGGGACTTCGCTGCCAGGCTTGCAGGGTTTCTTCTGGCAAGCTGGATTCTACCAGTGGGTACATCATGGAGGCATACTTCTCACTTGTCATCCCTAGAGACTCTAAGGCCCTTAACTGGGTCTCCAACATATCATACACCTTTGACACGCTGTGTCCTTCACTTTGCCCATTATTGTTGATAACAAGTTTAAGCAACTCACGGACATACACTCCGACCAGCAAGTCTTATCCGCCCAATCTTTGCTTTAAGGCTTTGATCGCGTTGCTGTAGTTCTCCGTGGACTGTGGGTAGCTGCCCACCACTTCTTGTGTTCTGGAGCCTTGCACCATGGAATGCACCAAGTACTGAAACTTGTCAGCCACAGCTATATCTTCATCTTCATGAATCTTTTGGAATTGCGCCCAGAAACCAAGCCAATCCTTGACATCACCAGAGAATTTCTTTAACTGGATCTTTGGCAATTGTACTTGGTTTCTACGCATTCCACTATTTGAGAAATGACTGTGCTCGCTGGCAACTATGCTACCGGTGTGCTTATCAACAATTTCAGTAAACAGTACCTTGTCCAAAGGCACTTTGACTGCACGAAATTTCTTTTCATAGTCCATGACTGTTTGGAATTCTTTGTCTTGTTCTTCTTCATTTGCATTTTCTTCAACAAGTATGTCCGCCACACGAAGGTCCCACTCCTGAATTTTGACAAAAGCATCCTAAAGGATGTGCAAAAGCACTTGCAGAGCATCCTTGTCAGGTACATCAGCTTCCAGTGCCACTGTAATATCTCTAATCACTTTGGTGAGCTTCGCACGATATGGGCGTCGAATTTCAAAAGTTTCTCCATGTTCCTATCACGTCAGGGTCACCACAAATGTAACGGCAACCAATGCCCAACTTGAACATCAGTTGCGTATAAAATAATGTGTAGGATCACTGATGAAACTTTATGCAAAAGCAGGTTTAATTGCACTGTTGCACAAAATACATACACACAAGACAGCATCCAGAAAACTAGTGAGTAAAATAAAATGTCCAATGTAAACAGTAAAAAATCCCACCGAACATTGAGTTTGGGTATAGCACACATTCCATTTTAAATTGCTGCGCTGACATCAACAAAGTGAGGTGTGCAACCATTAAGAGGTCAAAGTTCAGCTACAAGCAAACACCAAGTTTAATTGAGAAAAACTAAGAACTATGATGACAAATTTCAGCCAAATCTTAACAACAGTGAACAACTTAGATAACGTCTGTGATCATTCTTGGCATGGTGTTGATCATGTTGATGAACACTGTAACGTTGATAGTCCGATGTATCGTTGCTCGTGTCACGGTGAAATGATACAGGAAACGTTGGTGAATTTACTAACTTGGTTTATTCATTACAGACCTGCGTTGATTTAGCACATGAATGCGTTGAATCGAGTACGGACAGTAGAAGAGATGTGTGTTCCTCAGAGACAAGTCCAAAATCGAATGGGCCCGATCGAGGTTAAGTCTGCCGTATTTATAGACTCCAGTATTTCCTGTTTCTCGAAGCTGATAGAAGCTTCGAGAAGCAGGAAACAGGCGATGGGAATGTGGTTTAGGGCACATCTGGACCCACCCCTTCGGCGAGGGAAGGGTTGTTGGTCGCGAGGAAAGGGTCATTGGTCACACGTCCTTGCTTGGAAGGCTGGACACTTGGCCAGTCATCGCGAAGACGTAGAGGAGTTCGTCTGGTGCGTGTGGATCTGCGGATTGGAGGAGGAGTAAGCGTAGGAACGTTAAGTAACTGTACGTCAATGGGTGGGTCATCTGGAGGACCCTGATCTGTGGGTGTGTCTTGGATAGGCTCAGGCAAAGGATCAGTCCAAGC
>JAVBJR010000070.1:0-5727 GCA_031546965.1 Dysgonomonas sp. | reverse complement strand
AAAGGTGATTTGGTCTAAAGGTCCTATTCTTCCTCCAATAAACACACCTGCGACGATCATACCGAAGTGTGGATGTGGGATTGGACGTGCACGCGGACGCAGTTTAAGCCACATTGACGCAGAGCAAATACAACCACTTCGCATGTTGAGGATGGCTCCGCTAACATTACAATACTTAGATATGCTTGGCAATATGTTCGATCATGCTTGTTAGTGTTTATTTTACATTTCAATCTTATATATTGTGAAGTTCTATACAATTAAGTTTCATGTTTAATATATGTATGTTTGTGTTTTGAAATAAATTTTTTGTGTGTGGGTGTTTGTATGCATTGGATTTATTCCTTTGCACATATTCAATTCATAAGTTTGCTTGTTTTCAATAAAACATTTTGCACTTTGATTCATGGACTTCATTTTATGGTAGTTATTTGACAATTGCAATACGAGTATGAAATAAACAAAGTGAAACAAACTTTGATTTAAATGTAAAAAATTCATTGCCATTCAGACAAATAGAATGTACAATGTATGTGCTATGCAATATAACCTATAGCATATTTATAATACATACTTTATCTAAACTGCATGAAACCTATACTTAGAAGTTCCATAAATAATTTGAATATTCTACTCAATCACCACAATGCACATCATAAATTGCAATAACTTAAGTTATGGAAATTGTTCATGCTGCTCAAGTATATAGCAGTTTAAGATGTTAGAAAAGTTGGCAATATTGGATTAGGGGGAATGAAAGCTGATACAAGTCCAAATACACAACTTGTACTGGACAGTCACTGGACAGGAACCATTCCATATGTGGTAACTGTCCAAGGAATGGGCATTTGCCTGCTGCCAGAGGAGTGGCATTTTAGGCAGGAAAATGGCTGTTTCTGTGAAACATAAACAGTGACACCATATTACGGTGACTGTATCTCCACTGGCTGGCTGTATCTCCACTGCTTCAAATTGCTACAACTGCTGCAACTGACCAAAAGTTTTAGATTGTTTTACAGGTAAGAACTTGATTCTTGCACAATATCACCCTGTAACATCCAATAACATTTTAGACTTTTGAGATGTGCTGTATATTTATGTCAGTCATGTGAATTCATGGTGATTTAAAATTAAATACCTAAACCTGTAACGGCCCTGTACATTTCCAACTAAAACCTCCCCCTCAAAATCACTTAAGAGCACTTAAAATGTGCCACAAATCACGCAGGGGCTGACGTGTGGGCAGACGAAAAAGGGAAAAAAACACGGTTGCCTAGCAACCCCCTGAACCACCTGAAAAGATCCACCCGATGAAGATGGGGGCCAGCAAATCACAGTCGCATGGCAACCAAGTCTTCATCGGGCACTGGTGGCAAATTTGACCAATTGTGGATGTTTCACACATCCATAAAAACCAATGGCACTCTTGTCTCGGGGTCTCTTTTGCTAATACCACCAGTGGGATCACCACAGGTGGCAAGAGAGTCAATTTATCGTTCTCCACCCCGTTAATTGGGTTGGTAATTTACAAAGGGCTTACCCAAATTCAAGGAGTGGACTGCTCGGACCAGTGGTGAATACAGGTGGTTGGATTGGGAATTGATTTTCACTAATTAAACTACGCATTTTCACTACAAGGTCTGTGTGTTTGTGAATTTTTTGTGAAGTAACTTGTACACAACTCGCCAGAGTTGTTACACGGTGGCAATAACGTGTAACAGTACAATTATATTCGACTCGCTATAACTGCGTTGCTACTCCTTGGTCGCTCCCTGTTACCGTAAATTAACACACAACCACCGACTTGTGGTATAAATGCTTCATATTTATTCCGTAGTGACAACACCAACATGTGTTGTCACGTCTCGTAACACTTGGGCAACGGCCCCAAGGCCCTTTGTCTCAGGCCTTTTACATACAAACGTAGACACGCCCATTGGTCATCACTGACCAATGGGTAACATACACGAAGCAGCGGCCATCACTGCTCGCGACCACCCATCCTCAAGGGGTGAAATGGGTGCGGGGCAGTAAACACATTCCACACATGCGACATGGTGACAGATATATTGCAAGTGACGGAAACCGTCCGTTACATCTCCCTCCCCTTGAGGAATTGGAGTGATATCAGTAAAACTGGATTAAAACCCGGAAACACCGCAACGGGTGTGGAAGAGTTGGTCCCTGTGGGGTGCTACACCCAAAGGGTCTGGCCTTAGGTCAATGAGCAAACTGCCCCAAAGGGCAACAGGTCAACCCTACAACTATAAACACAAGTTGTACAAAATAGCACTTTACGAGCGCACAGAAATACGACCCCAATAAATGGGTGTGCACGTGCACCTCGCAAACGAAACTTTAACTTCGAAGTCGCGAGTTACAATAAACAAACGACGAAGTTAAGTTGAAACCGTAAACACAGTGAAAACTGAATACCATGTGGGGAAAACAACTTCATTGTAAAAACCCCAACAAACTGTCCCCACATCTTGCACACGTGGTGATGCGAGTACGCAGGTAGGGAAGGCCGTAATGCCCACCTCCTGCTCCCATTTCCTACCCGATGACGTCTGCGTACCAGCCTCACGTACCATCACAGGGTCTTGCAATGGTAGCAGCTTCCAGGCGGCTTGCAGCGACACAGAGGGAGGGTAGAGCATTTTCACCTCATACTCGCGCGAGTGGAGGGCTTCGTCCTCCATTTCCTGCACCCGGCGTTCATACACGCAACGCTGGATGGTCCGCTGCGCGTTGCGGTGGTCCTTCACGGCTCGCTCCCGTACCGCCTCTTGCAACCGTGAGCCTTCCCATCGTGGAACATCGGCTCTCACCGGAACACTTCTAATCGCCGCTGTGGCTGGTGCGACAGGAACGGGTAGGACAACACCACGTACCTTCGGTCCTGTTCCATATCGTTGCGCATCCACCGCCCAGTTTTCCTCTGCTCCCGCCGTAATACACTGGACGGTTGGTGTCGGCGGAGGACATTGTGGCTCCGGTCTTGAGTTCGCTTCCCGCACTCGGCGCCGTGCCGCATCGATGATTGCGATGTCGCCCTCCGTGGGCCACACGCCCATGACACCATCGTACCCAGGCGTCTCGGGGTTGTGTAATGCACACCTGTACATTACGGTCCGTTTACCGTTGATGCCACCAATGCACCTACGGCATCCGGCCCATGGGGCAGCATTTGTGTCCAGCGAGACTGACTTGTCTCGCCACACATAACCCGGAGGTCGGCCACCATCAGCCATCGTCGCAAAAATGAAGAGATGAACAAAGGAGGTGTGGCGGTGAGCAGACGAGCCGTCGAACCGCTCGAGACACTGGACACTTCCAAAGTGTCGTATTCTCACTCGCGCCCAATTTCACAGTTTTTTCCGCTCCAAAGTTCACACTAGTTCACTAGCCCACCCCCCCAAATTAGGGCAGCTAGGCTCCACCCCTACCTTAGGGCAACTAGCCTCAATAGCGACACTTTGCCGACCGGGTGGCACGCCACCCCCTGCATGGGAATAAAATGCAATTCAACAAGCAACTTTCATGCCATAAATACCTCCGATTTATGCATCACTAGCGCCGACAGGTGTAAAGGTCCACTTTCACCATCACAAGCACCGCCACGCAGCACATCAGCACTTTTCAGTCACTTTTCCATCATTGAATTCACTTCACTGCCTCGTGACCTTAGGTCCTCTGCTTTCCATGTGATGCCCGCGTCGCCACTGCGCCTTTTCGCGGCCGTCATCCGCTTTTCTGCACACTTGAACCGAAACACAACTTTATCACGTTGATCAGACGTTGCACCAAAGTTCGTCCGTCACGCGCGTTTCCCATGCACACACACAGCACTTGCACATCTCACACTTAGAGTTGCACTTCTTCGGTACCTTACCGGCAGCCGCGTGTAACCACACAGTTTCCAACCATGCATACCTGGCCAGCCTCTATCTGGCCGCGTACATATGCACTTGGACCGGCAACTCGCAGTGTCCAAACTGCTCACAACGTCGCTGCCATGCATATCTAAGCAGTGTCCACCTGGCTGTGCACTTATGCAATTCACTGGCAGTTAGCAGTGTCCCACTGCTCACTCGTTGCTGCCATGCAGTTGTCATCAGTCCTCGACCGATCGCATGCAGGTTCCCACCTCATACCATGCTTACTGAACCCGTGGCCAACTGGGAGTAAACTCACTTCAGCATGCGTCCCGCTGGGTACCAAGGTCAGCCTGACCTTGACAACGGTCTAGAACCCAATTCTAACCGTTACTGGCGCATATACGTAGTGCCACCTAGGTTCTTACGCCAATGCCACGCAATATCAACAATAAATGCCACCTTACTGCAATTGCTGCACTTTTATGATTATCCCAACCGCAGCTGCACCCGAGAAACCAATTCTCGTCGCTTCCCTGCGATGCCATCAACAAGTGATCAGCTTGTTGCACCGACTTCCTGCACATAAGCATGGACCTCGCCCGTGCCCCGAGATGGCGTAACAACCAGTAAGTGTCCAGCTTACTTCACGTCACTGTCACCCCACTACTGCGAGTATGCCTGGGTACCAGGTTCATTCGCCGATGCCGCGCGGGACTAGTGAGCTCCCAATTCACCGCAACGCTGCATCCACTACGGATCACAGCAGAACTGTTTTGCGGCCAACTATGTTCACCTAGTTGCCACGCGACGTCAACCAAGCCAGCAGGCCGATTGCCCATCGCCCTAGCAGTTTCCCAAACTGTCGCATCTGGCGACAGTGTGGGAAACTAGGTTTTCCACTAGGTTCCTTCGGTGCCCGGAATTATGTATGTATTGTATGTATGTATTTCTTTATTTCTTCCCCAACTTGGGGTTAGAAAGAGGGTATACGATTACAAAATTTGTCTTTTTTTCTAATTAATAATTGTTAGTGCAATCGAACTATCTTAACTCACTCCGCCCATTACCCTGACCTGTCTGCCATGCTATTTTCCACAAATTCTACTATCTTCTTCAACTCCCGCACCCCTTCTCCCTTTTCATCTAATATTTTATACCATTGTCTATCAATTTTAGTCTTGCCTTCTATTTGTACTATATCTTTGAAATGCTTTATTAAATGCTTTACTGTTTCCTCCTCTTCTCTGCATATTCTACATACCTTTTCCCCTTCTCTCCAGTACTCGCATGCTTTAACATAACTTCCCACCCGAAACCTTGCTAATGTCTGCAATTCTATCTTTGTTAATTTGTGTTTTGTTAAATACTCAGCTATCCCATCTTTTGGCCTAATTACTTTATAGTCCATATTATATTTAGAGTCCCTTATCTTCATTTGTCTGTTTTGCCTCTCTATATCACTTATTCTCTGTTTTAAAAACCCACCTACTTCTCTTCCTTCTATTCTCATCCTTTCCATCTCTTCTTCTGACCACCCCATTTCGCCTAATGCTTTTCTTTTTGTTTCTCTCCACTTTCCAATATTAACTTTTCTTTTTTCTGTATTCCATTTCACACATAATTTTACCCAGCATCCTTCATGTTTCTGCATCACTTTCTCTTCGTATCTTACAGCTCGATTTATTGCCCTTACTCTCTCTTCTTCTCCCCCACCTTCTTCAAGCACTATATATTTTGGCGTATTCTATTTAAGCCCCAATACCCGTCTAATATATTTCGCTTTTATTCGTTCTAGTCCATCCCACTTCTCCCAACCCCAAACTTCACTTCCATACATTAGAATTGA
>JAVBJR010000786.1:0-4148 GCA_031546965.1 Dysgonomonas sp. | reverse complement strand
TTGTCTTTTGTCACCTTTTTCTGATCGCATTTTCGAGGGTCCTACTTTGCATCCAATTTGTGATTGGAGGATGGCCGATACATTATCTCTGGCTTAATATTCGAAAAGTACCCAGCAAGGTGAACAAGAGCCCTAAATATCATGGCCCTAGGACAATTAATTATCGAGTTATTCATTCATAAACTTCAAAACTTTTTTATCGGCATTCCGAACATGACTTGGGTGATGCTGCGGTAACAGCTGTAACTTTTGAACCAAATGGAATTGAGCCTTAATATTTGGTATGATTCCTTACTAGATGTGTACCAACATCCACTAAAAAAATGACTGAAATCCGTGTCGGTCCATTGGGAAAATTTCCTGATTTTGAATGATTTCACGTGGAATGACCCCAAGACAAAGCCACTTTGCAGCTGATAACGCAGTCGACAAATTCATCAACATGGATAAAAGCCTCATGAGAGCATTTTGTATAATCTAAACCTATTTATGATATGAGACAAGATGGAAGAGGTGCAAAAACAAACATTTTAACTCTGCCTAGACTTGCATTGGCTTTCCCCATACAAAGCTGTATGTACGCAACATACCGCATGAGACTTCTCAATTTCTTGGGATCGATATTCCAAATGAATTACTGCAATTGTACTAATTTTTCAATGTTTTCATGCCTTTTTTTGCTTGAACACGAGGCCAAACATTGTACAAATATTAAATATTACTTTTATATATATATCAGAACATGACCAATATTGACTGTAAATGATACATACTCACCTGATTTTGTGAAACTGGTGCAGGTGTTTTGGTTTATTCCGCTAGAAGCAGTGAAATGTCCCAAAAACGAGGAAAACAAATGAGCGCCGATCAACGATCCGCCATATACGATATAGAAGCGATATCGATAATATATCGATGCATCTCTTCCGGTTTTCCAGTAGCAGTGTGAAATGACAGTTGAAATATTTTCAAGTGCACGCTAAAATCATAAATTACATTATTTTATAATAATTATGTATATAAAAAGGTAAAGACATTGCTGGTGTATGCTTTCTTGTAATGCAGTTGTGATAGGAGGTATATATTATATTGAATATATATGGAACGAATTCAGGTTTGTCTTCTTAGGTTAGTGGTCACACTGGTTGTTTGTTGTGGCATCAAATTTCCATTTTGGCAGTTGCTCTGCTCCACCGCTTCTAAAATCTCATAATCTGGTGTAATTACACGAGATTATCTGGTTCAATTCATTCCCAAGGTGATTGAACAAGCGCTGTCTCCTGCTCTAGCTGTGTGTGCAAGTTTCTGATTTCATTTACATTTGAAATACATATAAGTGGTTGTGTGTGCATGCATGCATGAATTATGCATGTTTAATTATTTCATCCACTAATTTGTGGAATTGAATTTGCTATTTATACCAATTAAGTGGACAATTTCTATCTAACTGCATGAGATATAGCAGGCATTTGTATTTTGAGAATTTTTTAGATAAATTGTACCATATTAAAGTAATGCATAATTATGATAAAATAATTAACTTTGAAATCATTGCATGCAAAACAGCTTACACTTTATAATAATTGCCAATATTTCAAATTGGAATCAAAATACCTGCATCTGTACTAAAAGCAATTTTGCTGACCATGTTTTTCCTATAATTTGTGAAATATAGCAATAATATTCAATTCTAGATGCATTGCTTTAAGTTCATGCAAAAATTGATCATTCTGTACAAATCTTAACATTGTTAAATACTTTTAAACATTGATATCTTAATGTCTATTTCTATAATAATGTAAAATATGTCCTTTTGGGAAACATTGAAAATAAATTAATTCTTATAGCCAGTATATTAATGGCATTGCACTGCAATGTGCATCACGTTTTGCATATTGTTCATGATGTTATACTTTATATTACATTTTGATAATGGATAAATTCTACCTGTTGGTCAAATGGGTGGAGGAGGGAAATGTATACAGCGTTTTAGGCAATGACATTACTCGCTTATCTTTCACCGTTACAAAGTTACTAGGCCAAAGCGCCCGAAGCGGACCACACAGCGCCCGAAGCGGACTACCCTGTATAAAGCAACTTTTTGAGAAATAACTAATTTTTAATATTACTCAGATAAAAGTAAAAAGGAGTTGGATCGTAAATGTGCCAAGATATCATCTGCTGATGCTGCAGATTTGTCTCTAATGGAAGCAGACGAAAATGGTCTACTTCGAAAAGGAAAACGCATGAAAGTGGTGAAAGATATGTCAATCGATTTTGACGATGAAACACCAAAGAAGGTAGTATTTCTTGCTGCAGCATTGTAGGAATGGGATTTTGACTTGTAGTATTTTTAAGGTGAGACGGAATCCTGATAATCCAAATATGGAGGCTGTAAAAGCAAATATTTTGGCATCTATCGAAAATATGCAGACTCAAAAATGCTCAACTTGCATCAATATGCAAATAGAGATGAACACATTGAGAGCATCTTATCAGAAGGAACATGAACACCTCATTAAATATAAACGTATGTGCTATAGCTATTTTAAAAATTGCCAAATGTAATTTATATGTATTAATTATAATCTATAGGCAAGTACCATGAGTTCAAAACCAAGTATGAAGAATGTATCAACAAAAATGCGGCAAATGAGGTATGTACGGTATTTCTTCGCAATTAATATTAGTGATGGTTACATTAATTTATGAAGGTTACTATATTGGCTCATGTTGATATTGGGCATGGAGTGATGGTGAATAAGGCTATGTTGGACCACCACTCTGCATTTTATAATTCGCCATCTATCTTCGCTCGCAAGCTGCTCGAAATGGTTTTCAGTGCAAGTGAACTGAAATCCAGCTCACTTACCGGAAAACACTCAAACGCAAACAAGGACAGGGAATTTCTCCCAGCATTGGATTCCACCAGAGTCGGAGCTGTAATTGGTAAGTGTATTTTCTTTTTCCCAAATAACATCCTGCATTAGATATCACAATAATTGTACTGTTACTGTGTATATAGAGTACATGATGCTCCAATACAAACAGCACAATGCACGGGACCTGCAAAGACGTGTGACTGCAAGCCTATCTTCGTATCTGCGGGAATTGTGATGTGGGAAGATTAAATCTTGAATGTATACCTACAACTGTGATACAAAGTTTATGAAGTACCCACCCACATTCAAAGTTATATTTGCATTAATTTAAGAGGGATGGTAACAGCTTGGGTTTTGCCAATAGGTGGCACTGATTTCAGCAAATGTTATGCAAGTATATGGCAGTGTTTTTTGTCCATGTTTTCATTAAGGAATTGTTAAATTTTGTCATTATTTTTTATTGATCCCTATAATAATATATACAGGGTGCCCAGAAAGTCTGGTCTTCATTCTCTGGTAAAAAATAGGACAAAAAGACCAGACTTTCTGGACACCCTGTATTGTTCCACCGACTAATTAATACTTCCGCGATTCATTAAGGCTTTGCATAATTAAAATATTGTTTGCGAAATGTTTGATACACATGCAATGTAATGTCAGTTACGTTGGTATATTGTCCGATTTTTGGGTTTAAAAACCTGCCTGAATTTCTTTTCACTAAGTAGACCAGATTTTATACTAAAACTTTTGTTGTGCTGATATTTTTTTTCAATTTCAATTGATATAAATGACCCCTCTTCAACTAGTATAGATATTATTTTTTCTATCAATAAAAAATACAAAAATTGAGCAATTCCTTAATGAAGAAAACATGTTTGTCCATGCATGGACAAACACTGTCTTACACATAACATTCTCTGAAACCAGAGCAAGCTGTTGACATGCTTATCATTTCATAATTATAAAACATTAAGGAAAGTGATATGATAAACAATAAACGGTGTTGTCTACGTTAATTAATTTAAAAAGGAACCAGTTATTTGACTGGCAAATGTTTAACTATTGGATGGATGGTGCGTACTTTCATTGTGATAATAATTGTGATTTTTTATTTAATAATCATATTAAAATAGCATATACAGTAAAATGTATTGTTCATGACATGTATTAAAGTTGGCATTTTTTATTGAAATAACTTACTTATCATGTGTATGGATAAGCAGGGAACCCAGCGATAATTCTAAACCAAATTCCCTGATTTTTCCC
>JAVBJR010000381.1:0-4572 GCA_031546965.1 Dysgonomonas sp. | reverse complement strand
TGGGTCGCTGGAGGCCCGAAGGGCCTCCAGACCGTCTTCCCCAATTGATTCAATATTTGTTAATCCGCGTCCGCCAATATGCGCGCAGGATGCGGGACGGCGAGGATGCGGGTCTTACGCTGTAAGAATGTAAATATGCGTGCAGACCGTACAGCAAAGTTCATCCCCAGGCGGAGCTTTTGTAACGGACAACATTTCAACATATTTTCCCACATTTGTCTCCAGTTTGAAATGATTTATTAATGAAATACGCAGACATATTAGTCTATTTTTATACGTTTTGGAAAAGTTTATATACTCAAATATTCGTGCTGTAAAATGAATTCATTTTAAACAGTAAAATATAGGGTTAGGACACTTTTTTTTAATGTCAACATAAATTTTTTGAAAAATCTATTTTTGCATGTTGGTTCTTGCTGTTGTATATTATAATTTTATATAATACAGATTATGTTGTACCGTTTTGTTGTATCATAAGTGATGTAAATAAGGTGTTTACTATGGGAGAATATAAATCCAATCTTGAATTTGGTTTATTTTGTTATGTGTTATACCACTCTTGGTTATACATATATATTTTTTCTCTTGGCTGTTTATATAACACAATTTGTCTTCAAATTCAACAATTCAACAGAACTGATATTTTTTTTATTTCACACAAACTACATTGCAATTTGGATTTTCATTAATTTTTATGAAGCAGTTTTAACTTGAATTCAATGGACAACACACAGTTTTAAGGCAATGTTATAGTTCCTTGCAGTACAACACAGCCATAACCAGAAAGTTCAACTCTGTTGTCATCTCTAATGGTTATCCAAACTTCACCACTTCGTTTTGATGGCTGACAAGCTAAACAAAGGAAGTGAGAAATGAAATAAATGAAATATGCATTAAATTCTATACCATATTCATGTATATTTGATTTATTTTGAAGCAAACTTGCCAAACAACTCCTTCTTTCTCAGCTGCTTTGACCAATAAGGTCCAGTAACTGTATGAGCAGACCCTGTTTTCAGCAAATTAAGGTAAGTTAACATGAATTTATAAAGGCTCATTACTTGATTAAACTTTGGTTAAATATTTAAACGGAATTATCATTTTTCTAACCAGATATTATTATTAGAAATTGTATTTTTTTTACCGCATACAGGATCTTCATAAACTCCAACCCACTGTGCAAAGTAACGTGACAGGAAATCATAAGGGGCGCCACTTGGGCTAAGGCAGCCATTTTGAGCTCCATTACCCTTCATTGTTATCAAAACTCCTTGTAATTTAACACCATTACTTGCTCGAGCCATCAGATCAGATGATGGGTTAATTTTCTCAAATTGTTCCCTGCAAATACAGAAAATCTACATATTGAACAAATTAAGTAGAATTAAATAACGATATATGGTATTATGTAACTTTGTGATGTCTTCAAGACGAATTAGAAGCTTGCCTTGTTCACAGAATGCAACATCACTGAATCTGTAATCTCCAACAGCAATCTATTATGTACATAGTTAATTAATTAGATTGTTCTACTAATTACACTATTTTCTGATCTTAATGCACTGTGTGAAAGTAGGTTTGCATGAAATACGATTACATACATTAATTCAAATATGAATTATAAGTGTATTTCAAATTAAATAAATATTTTGACATTGGCTGCCATATGTACTAATGTTTTCATCAGTGGTGCACTGTACTACATTGACTTTTATATTTATAGCTTTGAGTATTTATTTTGCATGCCTGGTAAGCATATATTTTGACAGTTGTTTAATATGTAAATTTATATTTCTAAATTTTAATACTATAATGTAGTTGTAATTAGTTGTAGCAACTGAATGCCTGTGTACATTACAGTTTACAGTGTGTACATAACACATTCATTCTGTCTTGCCTTTATCAGTTCTGCAAATTGTCCTGGTTCCTGCAATATGTCAAATTAATAGTGAAGTAAAAACTGACAACATTTAGGCTATACTATTTACTGGATGGGCCAGAATGAATAATGACAATGCCAGAGTTGTTTTGAAATACATAGGAAATATAGGTAACAAATACATGTGTTAATTAGTATAAAGCTGTCAGTAATTTATGGCAATGTGATTTTTCCTTTGAAAAGGATGTATCCGGAACCGGAGATGTCAACTCTGTTGTCGTTGCGCAATGTTACCCACAATTCACCGCTTCGTTTGGAACATTGGCAAGCTGGACAAAAAAATATAAATTTAGTGCACTTTGTAACTGCATGCATTTATATTTTAATTTTTAAGCAGACTTGCCAAACAATTCATTCTTTCCCAGATGTTTCGCCCAATAAGGTCCAAGAACAGTGTGAGCTGACCCTGGTGTATATACACAAAGGTAATAACAGTTTATTACAGTATTGCATTTTAAACTTTAATGGGTGTGAGATGAATAGAATGGGGTTTTTGATTTGTTTTAAGTAACGTTTCTAATTAAAACTTAAATTTCTATTTTGTGAATTACATCAGACAACTCATGGAAAATATTCCTAACAAATATTAACAATTAACATTAAGTGTTGCAGATGTTTTAACATGTAAAATTCTCTTTGTATTCCATAAATCATCAGGCATTTATTAATTATTATTGTATTGATATATTCACTAAAACATATTGACATTACTTTTTCCAATTTAAATGTTCTAACACAGAAAAACTTTTTACTTTTTATAATTGCTGAAAATGTTTTTAAGACGTTGAACATAAACTTGCATTGTTTTCGATTTTCTATTACCTGTTACAGGATCTTCTGTGATTCCAACCCATGGTCCAAAGTACCGTGACATGAAATCGTAGGGGGCGCCACTTGGACTGAGGCAGCCATTTTTCACACCATCTCCCTTCAGTGTTACAATCACACCTCTGACTCTCTCATCTCTTCTAGCCCGGATCAGCTGACTAGGCAATGGTTGAATGCTCTCTATTTGTTCCCTGTATTACACATACATCTTAAAGGTAATGTTAAAATTACAATAATTTCTTTAAAGATATAATTGAAAATGCAACCTTGTTACACTGTCATCTAGCCTGATTAGTAGTTTGTGAGTCTTTGGTGAAAACGCTACGTCACTGTGTGGAAGATCTCCAACCACGACCTAAAATATTAACATGTTAATACTAGTAAACCTAGCTATTTTAAAGGTACATATGATGCTTGCCTTTATTAAATCTTCAAATCCCTCGCTACCCTGTAAATTTTTGAAACTTTTCTAATATATGCAATCTGCGCAATGTACCATTCAATCTGGACCATCCCTTAACATAATTTTGAAAAGTTACCTGCAGAAGAGGCTCTCCATTTGGAAAATCCATTATTAATTTGCCATCTTTTCCCTTTCTCACAGTAAGTGTTCCACTTAGTGTCTCAAAATGCAGAAATTCCGAACTGTTTCCTGCGATAATTACATTGCCAAATTATAATAATATAGCATACATTAGTGGTAGAAATAGTGATGGGTTAACCACTTTCAAAACCAGTGCTATTTAAATTGAGCCTAAAAGACATTCCATTAAACCATTTTATATTTTAAAATTGGCCACCAAGGGATATTATTTGGTATTCTAAGTGTCACTTTATGGTGATCATTGAATTGTAATTGCTGTTATTTCTTTAAATTTTAAGGGAATTTTGCAAATGACTGTTCAAGAGGTTAACCCATTTGTTATGTATATTTAATTATATATATGTTTTTCAATATAACCAATGCTTTGGACGATCACAGTGGCTGTTGCTAGAGTTGCATGGCCACATAATTCAACTTCCACAGTTGGAGTGAACCATCGTAGTTTAAATCTAGATCCTAATAATTAGAAATGAAATGAAATTTATACTTATACAAAGGAACTTTGTTATTTGAACAAGCCTATGTACTGTTCAAGCCTTGTTTCTAATATAGTTGTTACAATGCTGACATCTATGTTTGTAGTTATTATTTTTCTATTTAAAAATTCCATCATCCATTTTTAATTTATTGTTTCAAGCATCCAATGTTAATAGATATGTTCAACGGATGCAACACAGGATTATTTATATTGGTGTATATAAATATTGTGAGAATTAACAAATATTAAGATTCCCCAGATTTGGAACTGTAAGATTTAGCAGCTGGCTGTTGCATTTGTCAACAAGACCAAAGACTGCAAAGCCTGAGATAGAACTTAGAGAAAAAATCAGTACAGCTGCATAAACGAAAAATAGAAAGAAGCAATGCAAAAACCAGAAGTAATTCCAATCAGTTTGTTCTTTTAACTCCAGATGGCAGCATCAACCCAAACATTCCCTTGCTAAAGTATATCTCAACAGCCTTCAAAACTGACACAATAAACTTTTTGAAATTGTATATTTATTGACCTGAACGGTACATATAGCTTTGTTTGGAACAGGAGGGGTTGAAATATAGCAATATAGTTAGGTAACCATTTTGGAACGTGTCATTTTCGTTGACGGGGGTGACGTAGGCTGTTTCAGATATGTTCATTTCGGCGGCCATTTTCTGCATCACTTCACTTGTGAGATCCTGTCAATAAGTGACAAACGCGTAGCAT
>JAVBJR010000624.1:0-2746 GCA_031546965.1 Dysgonomonas sp. | reverse complement strand
GAAGGTGCATTGCACGTAGGCTAATGTTAAATAAGTTGCATTTAGCATGTAAATTCGCATGCTGAAAAACTTTAATTTTGGAGTTATTAATAATTTCGTTTTTATATATTGTAGAACTTTAATAATGATCGTAACAGTTTTAACACCTGTTAAATACCCCTTAGTGAATTTATTGCAGATGAAATTATTGCTTTTTTTTTACAACAGAATGCAAACTTTTGTTGCTGGAGTTTTTCACAGAATATGTTTGTTCTAAAAATAGACCTACAAAATGTTCATTGATCGAAATGAACATCTCAACATTGCTTTACTTTCTACCAATTTCCATCGTTATTTCTGATTGGCATACCGGACAGTATATTTAATTATTTAGTGCTTAAAATAGAAAACTTGTATGTGTTTTACGTATACATATACACGTATATTGATCGAAAAGGTCTAGCCATAATAAGGCACTAACAAACTTTTATATTTTCATTTTACCAAAAATGCCAATTGCAGGCTTAGTGCATGATATGTCAATTATAAAAGCCCAAATTTCTAGCATGAATGATAGATTGTATTTCGTTCGCTGTGATTAAATTATATAGGGGGCTACTATGCTAAATTTCTGGCATAGCAACACAAACTTCAATCATTCACTTTTCATTATGGAAAATCTGATATTGAGTGTCAGAAGTTTGGCATCAATTGTGTATATAGATTCAATTAACCCAGTAGTAATTTATTAGTTTAAAAGAATTACACCAAGTCCCATGTTTATAACAAAAAACAGGTTAATTTGTTAATACAATAAGGAAACCCAACCAGATCTAATATATAGCATAGACTTTTGAATCTCCCTGTATAATAATAATATATACACACTATCAGGATATTTTTCATGTACGAGTCTGGCCATATTACGAAATACATATATGATGGATCATGAGTGAGAGAACCCAGTTGATAGAAAACCGTCACATTTGGTGAGGAAAACAGGATATAAGTGAGCGGTTGTGGTACATTTCTGTCCAAAGATGGTGACATATGGCTTGATGTCCGTTCGTGGGCCACAAAGTGGATCTTACTCCACTTATCACCGATTTATAACCAACAGTGTGGCTCCACGATCGAAGCAAACTCTACAATTTTTACACAAGCATATACAACATATACAAGTGTGTATGTGTTGCTTTTTATTAGATTTTTTATTGTGGAGTAAATACGATGATTCCAGCGACTCTGATCGATCTATCATCATGTGATCTTGGAGATGGTTTCACTCTTGATGGTTCCTATCATCAAAGCAACGATTGACGACACAAGAGAAACTGGACGAGAAACTTGAGTAAGACCGTCATTTATTTCAGTCGCAATTGTCTAGGAAATGACGATACTAGCAACCAAAAAGGCAGACCAAAACGAAAATATCAAAATTACTAGCTTGCTCTTATGTGTCCTACATATATTACTGTAGTATCAAAAAACTACTTTCTACATCCGAAAGAAAATTCCCAGTACAAGAAAACATGTTATTATATACCTATATCGAATCAAAATGATAAGGATTAAATTGCATCAAATGAGATAGGCCCCTATATTTTCAAATGGTCTGCTCCAGATTGGCTGAATGCAATATTATCTGGAACATGTATTATACCTTGAAGACAGAGAGAGAGAAAAAAATTGGTAGCTCCGTCCTCATTAAAGTGTATAGTAGTACAAATATAGACTAGGCCCAAGTAAAGGTGGATTTTACACTGATGATTTCATTCTATTTGGGCCAACGCATTTTGATACATTCAAATAAGGGCGGAGCTACGAATTTCTTCTCTCTTTGCCTCCACTATAATCCACCACTATAATCCATTAGATTTACAATAGTTACGTATATTCAATTTGTCCCAATTAATTGTAAGACATCTGAAATCGATTTTTCTTCAAAATAACAAAATGTATATTTTGGGTGATTGAAATTATAGTATATTTTTCAATTTATTAAAGGTGAACTGACAGAGTAAATGTCTTGCAACCGATATCTCTGAAAAAATTCCTATGCATGAACAACATGTATCTGCATGTGCCCAAGTTTTTTCTAATTTTTCCACCGATTCGTATTTTGTATAGAAATTCGCAAATTTACCCTAAAATAGGTCCTCAAAAGTCCTCACACTGTCAAAATTTACATCCGGGACAGTGCGTATGGCATGCCACTTGCACCAAAACGTGCTAAATGCCTATTGGCTATAAACAGGTGGTTTCCCCACTTCATATGCTCGAACAAACTCTCCACACTAGAATTTTTCCCTTCCTAGCCTCTCTGCACAGGCCCAAAAACACACTAACTTCAATCTGTTAAAACACTTTTAATAATTTTTTAAAAAAGAAAAGAAATGAACTCGTAGTTTTAATTTTAATCATTCTTTTTATACAGTCCGAATATCAAGGGGAGTTGCAAAACACTGTCAGTTCACCTTTAAGTTTCAGGGTACTTAAAAAATAATGTCAGTTCACCTTTAAAGTTGTCCCAAACTCTGAAGCAATGTCACATGTGTAAATGTATACAGATAATTTATTAATTCTAACTAGAAATTCGTAAATGTACATCTGTTTTCGAGGTAACATTGTCATTGCAGCCGGATGTTTGAATTGGAAAATGTGTGTTGTTATCGTTTTTCTGAAAATAGCAAAATCCTAGTTACATCTCTTTTCGGCAAGTGCTTCAATTATTAGGTAAATTGGAGGAGCTCACGTTTTATCTGTT
>JAVBJR010000273.1:0-2511 GCA_031546965.1 Dysgonomonas sp. | reverse complement strand
GTTTCTATCACTGGCTGCCCGTTTCCTGGTGGAGGAAGATGCAGAAGCGATGCAGGAAGAGCTGAGAGAAGCTTTCCGTCTGTACGACAAAGAGGGAAATGGCTACATCAATGTATCTGACCTTCGCGAGATCCTGCGTGCGCTCGAGGACAACATGAGCGAAGATGAACTCGATGAAATGATTGCCGAGATCGACACTGATGGCAGTGGAACCGTCGACTTTGACGGTTTGTATATACTTACAGTAAAATTTATATAGAATGACAAGTCACATACGACACGTCCACTAGCTGATTTATAAAATAGAGGGTGAGAGTACAAACTCCAGCCAAACATAACCCATACATTATTCCCTCTGACATTGTAAATATGCTTGTACAATGAATAACATACTCAAGAAGTTTGAAGTTTCTATACCTAGTTTATGTACCTACACTTAACTTTCCACAAGTCTTTACATGGACACTGTGATTTACAATGGCAAATGTGCAAGAAGCATATATTTTATAATTAATATTTTATAATGATGTTGCATAGGTTAAAATTGCTTGCGGAAGACAAACTTCCTACTATGCAAATGTGCAAACTTCCGCATACTAACTGCAGCTAAATTTTCGAATCGCAACCTTCCTGTAACCATGTTGCATGCATTTTTAGAGTTCTGTTAGTGGCAGCTTTTAACAATTTTTTACTGCACCATAATGTTACTCCAGAATTTATCTTTGATTTTTCCATTATTAGTACAATATAACATTCTACTGAAATGACACTCAATACACGTGCACCACCTTGTGGCACGAAAGAGAAACAAAAGTGACATAGCCTATATTGGGTTCCTAGTCAGACTTATTACGAAATACAGTTTGATCAAGCAAAGAAGTCACTTGAAGATGTTTGGGTTTAAGGTGGTACATCAGGGTTTGTGGGTGGTATGTTGACTCTTTCATCTAATTCCCAAGTCGTTTCTTATGCTTGATCAAACCACAGTAATCGAAAATCCAAGATAAAATATAAAAGAGAAGCAGCATATTTTGAAATTGCTTTCAAGCTCTATAGGAGAAACATGTACAAAATATCAATAAAGATTAGTAGAACCGGATTAATTGTGATACAAGACAAGATTTCCAAAGGGCATTTACTTTTGCAGCAATGTCTTTATGCATACTAAAAGAACTAGCTATAGGAAATTACTGCTTCAAATTGCAATGAAAGAGAATCATAAATTATTCAACAACACTTAAAAGGTATTTCAACCAAACTTTACAGGGACATACATGCACATACAACACCTACAGTGAATATTATTGTGTGCCCAATGTGTGAAAATTAACTTATTTCTGAAATAAACGAAAAATTAAATATTCATGTAAATTCGTGTAGTATGTAGTTAGCATGCAAATGGAATGTTGATTTAAATGTCTGTGTTATTATATATACAGTACCTTCAGTCTTGTACTATTATCTTTTCTTATCAACATCATTTTACATATGCTTACATATGACATTAATAGTGTTATCAGCGTGAATCATAATTAAATGAACACACTATTTAAAAAATCAGGATAACATGTTAAAGGTGAACATCAAGTGAAACAACGAATAAAGCCAATGTTGAAACTAAATCTGTGAAACTTAGTGAGAAAAAATAGGCTTTTAGTTGACCAGATAAGAGGTCGGCTAGCACAGGTGAACCTCCTAACTTAATTACCCCGTCAAACTTTAATTGCTAATAACTTTTTTACTAATTTCCACAAAGATTTTATTTCAACATTTGCTTTATTTATTGTTTTAATTTATGTCTTCTAAGTTTGAGGGTATACTACCTTGAAAAAAAAATGTCAGTTAAAATTCACATTTAATATGAGTTACTTTAAAAATATTAATGTTTTATGTGAGAAAACAGAAAATAGATTGCATTTCTAATTGCACCAAAACAATGTTTTTTGTGTATAAATTTCAAAATGGACCACATTATAAACGTTGAAATTGGTTTTTAAATAAATTTAATGAAATTTTGTTTTGTCACTTTCAGAGTTTATGGAGGTGATGACTGGAGACTAAACAACTGTCTATAACGGGAACCCTGTCCCATATTTACCAGAAGCGAAATTTCGATCATCTTGGACAACACAGTTATTCGGATTCCTAAAACATAATTTCTTCAAAACTTCTACAACAGGAATTAATGTCACCACCACAAATGCTGTTAACGTTTGTTATTAGACACATTTAATGCGTTATTAATGTATGTATAATAAATATCAACATGCAACCACAAAATCTAAACTGTGCCACAAAAAAGGCCAAATTGTGCATGTTCGTATACAATAAGTTTCAAATTAAAAATATATCACTAATTCGAAATGTGTTTTTCGTGTATTAAATTTAATTGTGTTTAGTAGTCGATCTACAACAACTTCTAATACGAAGTATATACAACTGTTTATGGCGACAAATAAATATTCTCGTCATTGTAATACCATGTGAATCACATTACATCACAATTTGAAA
>JAVBJR010000299.1:0-2587 GCA_031546965.1 Dysgonomonas sp. | reverse complement strand
CATCAGCATCCTCCATCCCCTCATTCAGCTGAAGCAGCTGTTGTGATGTCAAACCTTGCAAATTCTTCAATTACCACCAGAGATACACCAATACATGTTGTTAATCAGTGACTGATGGAAGTCAGTGATGTTTCAGCAGTGTTATCAACATCAATTCCATGGATGTCTCCCTGGTTATTTTAGCCATGCATTTATTAAATACTTTGTGCTTCAGATTACATAATACAATACAGCATATTTACCTTTCTACAGTAATTACGATCCAAAGTTTGACATTGGGAAACAGGAACATCCCTGGTATTCTGTGAACGGCATTTCCTTTTTCTTCTGTCATATTTATATTTATGGCCCATTCTTGGTTTCTTTCTTGTCATCCTAATTAATTAAAACAAAATAGACTGGAAAACTGTCACATATCTGTATTATTCATTAACACTTGGCCAAAGTAAAATGCAGTATAGCAAATCGAACAAATGGAATTATGTAGTAGTTTGTGATTATCGATTGACCACTCCTGGAGTTCTAGAAATAACGACCTCTTTCTGACATGTATTTATAATTATTAAGGCTATAATTCATGGTAAAAATACTACAATAACACTTAGTCAGGTACTATTTTCACTTATTAGTGCATACCTGCATGTTAACTGGTTGCTTTGTTTGTCAGTGAAATAATGAAACCAGCTATGTGTACAGATTCCTAACATCGCGATTTTTAAGACACAAGAAACCAGTTAAAACATCTCTGTCGGTCATTTATTTTGGCCAGTGAACATAAAATACAACCAGCACAATAAATTTAACTTGTTTTGGCGTGGAAAATCCGATGAGTTGATCTCCTAACCTTTACACCAGATCAGCTAAAATGCAGTCGAAAACGAGTGGGCATTCCAAGATGCCAGCTATGAACAAGCAGTGCCTTATGGGTAATAATTGAGATACACCTTGCTACTGCAATTGACCATATTACCATTAAGGCAGTGCGCATGCGCACAACGCTCGCCACCTGTTGGACAAGAGGAGAACTGCTAATTGTGAGAATCGTACCATGTAGCCAATGGGAGTAAAGTAGGAGAAAAGGTATTTTCGTTGGCAAGAATGATTGTTTGTTTTGATGCATATACAAAAGCATTTCTGATTATTTAATAAAATGATGATCTGATGTGCTTTTCTGAATTAGAAATCCTATTTTTTTTTTGTGTTTGCGAGAAATAAAACTGAATCTTACAGTATGAGATTTAGCAGAATTTCAAATTATTTTTTATTCGTTTTTGATGTTTTTTTCAAATACGTACAGTGTACTTTTTACAGTCAATTAAGCACTGTAAAACTTGATGTGAGAAAGGAATGAAATATATATAACATACTTATTTATTATATTTTGTTTTATAAAATTAAAATAAATTTTAAAAGTCTTACGTGCAGGTTTTTTATTGAGAAAATACAGATCATCTAATAAAACTGCATATATATTATTTAATGTATTTTGTTCATCTGGGGTGAGCTACGTAGCAATTCTGTACTTGGCAAACACTGCAGCTATGCTGATCGATTCTTACAGTTGGCAATTGGCGCCACTGGCACTAGATGGCGCTGCTGATTGGTGATATACCCTTAGTATTCCTTGTATTTATGAACTATTGGCTAATATTGCCAATAAGGGTATTCAATAATGTATTAACTGGCTATTATATATTGCAACATATATTGTATTCACAGGGTGCACTGTTTATTAAAAGTACACAAATTAATTTGTGACAAAAATTATTGTTATTATGATATTGTGAGCACCATGTATTACACATGTTCATAGCAAGGCCGATGACATTAACTTTCAATCATTATGTATCAATTTTATTAGGGAAAGAAACTATATAAACAGTCTAATATGTATATGTTACCGTCACTCTGCGAAGACACGCCATTTCCCGAATCGACGTAATATGATGTCACATCGCGTACCGCGCACGTACTACTATATTTTCCGCCTCCTCCAATTGACCAATTTCGTAAGCCCCACCCACGCCATGCCCACTGAAATAGAGCTCCGCCTCCTAGCTGCAGCCAGCTTCAAATCCAATATGGCGTCTTGATGGGGGATGAATCCTTTTGATGTTACAGTCAGTTTGGCTAATAAATGCGTTTTCTGCGTTAAATAACGGTTTTTTTGAAACTCATCCGTGAACGTAAAAGAACGGCAGTGTGCCAAAACGTATTTCAAGCTAGTTTTGGCCAGGTTAGCTTAATTAGTTTTCTCACTGTAACATAATGTCGCAACTCCCATAACAAGTGTTATAAGTTACCGAGGCAAAACTAATTAACCTAACCTGCTCAACACTAGTTTGAAATATATTTTGCCATGCTGCAGTTCTTTTATGTTCACGGATGTTTTTCAAAAAAACATTATTTAATGGAGAAAACGCGTTTATTAATTAGCCGAGCTCACTATATACAGTGCCGGAAAAAATAATAGCAACTCGCAGTTTCTGTGTGTTTTTTGTTTTAATTGTCAAAAATATATCACCTTGCCCAGGAATATATATAGGCTAAACATTTTACATATTATTGAAGTACATGAATACAGCAA
>JAVBJR010000408.1:0-4135 GCA_031546965.1 Dysgonomonas sp. | reverse complement strand
ATGCAAGTTCGATACACGTGCGATATATGTAAATATGCTAGAATACATGTTTGATGCACGTTCGATAGATGCATATGCAAGAATGCACTGATAATACATCATCCGAGACATCATGGTTACTTGTAAAAACGGTGTTAATACGCTTCGATACATCGGTACGTATCTGTGTGTGGTAACCTGTTTGGTTCGGAGAACGAAAACGCGTTTTGTGATCTGAATAGTCTTGGACTCGAGCTTGGACTCCAAGATTGTGAGCTGTTTAGTTGGAGCGCTTTAGTATGGGTCGCCAACCTGTTGGAGTCCCTATCTTGATAGCGATCCCAACAGGCTGGCACACCAACAGCGTTGGTAAACGTAATTTCGCCTGTTGCACGTGACAGAGGGGGAGGGGGTCGCCACACCCCCCACGACCTGGCTTATGAAATCCCCTATCCCCCTGCGAAGGTTTCAAGTTGATAGCATGGAAATTATGGGAATGCATCCTGGCAGACGGACAGACAGACATACGCTTGCTTTTATTTATATAGATTGGTTGAAATAATAAATGAGAGATTAATGAAATGGGCAGAAGATGAGCGGTTATTACAAGAGAATCAGTCGGGCTTTTGAAAAGGGAGAGGTGCAAGGGAGAATATTTATATATTGAATACACTAGTGGAAAATCTGTTAGGAAAGAAGAGAGGAAAGTTGTATGCAATTTATGTTGACCTGAAGGCTGCATTTGATACGGTGGACAGGGACAAATAAATGCAGAAACTGAGGAAAATGGGGGTGAAAGGGAGATTGGGACAGTGGTTCGAAGCAGTATACGCGGATACAGTAAATAAAATGAGGATGGCAGGAGAAATGGCAAATGGGTTTAGCTACATAAAAGTGGTTAGACAATGTTGCCCGCTTAGCCCACTGCTGTTTAGTCTTTATATACTGTGCTTTTCAGGAAAGATTGCGGTCGAGTGGGCTCCTCCTTCGACATGTCTACTGGTTTTTAGGGGGTTTGGGTATTTGATATCAAAGCTTGAGCTGCATTCCGAATCATGACGTCACTGGGTAAAGGTAAACATGCAACAACAGCAAGCCTCAAATATATCCGAACCCCCCAAAAACCAGTAGTCAGGTCGGGGGAGGGGCCCTCTCGACTGCAATCTTTCTTGAAACGCACAGTCGCAAATCTGGAGACGGTGTTACGGAGAAACCAGAGTGGAGGGGTGGTGTTGGAAAATTTTAAAATCTATTTATTGGCCCATGCAGATGATATGATATTAGTGGCAGCAGATCCGAAGGAGATGTAGGATATGATGAAGTATCTGGAAAGATATTTAAAAAGGTGGAAATTGTTGTGAAATGTAAAGAAGTCCAAAAACCGGATACATAAGAAAGGAGGAAAATAAGAAAAACATAAATTTGAGAGTGGGATGGGGAAGAGGTGGAAATTGTTAAGGTTTACAAATATTTGGGAATTTGGATGCAATCGGATAACGGGTATAAAACACACATAAACAGTATGAAGAAAAAGGTGAGGTTAGCAATGGGTGCAATTTGGGGAGAGGTACTTTAAGGGAGATTTGAATGTGTGATATAAACTGTTCAACGCTGTAATACAGGCTTTTATGATGTATGGAGTAGACTTTTGGGGATGGGAGGAACAAGATGAGTTACATAAGATCGTAACGATATATGGGAGGTGGGTTATTGGACTTGCTTAGAATACTCAAGAGTATTTAGTACAAGAAGAAGTGGGGGAAAGAATTTATTTGGTCAAAAGCAGGTAGAGGGAGTATAAATTTAGTAAGGAGTTGACGTATAGTACAATGGAAACATGGGCTAGTGAATGTGCCAAGTGGCGAGAGGAAGCGAGCCAGTAAAATTTTATTTGGAGACAAAGAAAGCAAGAGGAATTAGCAAAGATAGGTCTTTCAGAAAGTGAAATTGAAGAGATAGAGAGGATCGGAGTGGACGTCAAACAGGAGGTACAAAGGAGAATAGCATGTTGTAATACTCAGGAGAATTTGGAAAGAATTGTGAACTCACAGTATAATGTATGGTATAAAAATTAAAATCAGCAAAGGGAGGATGCAACATTTAGGTGCAGTATGGTTGTCAGGAAGAGATAAGCAAATATTGCCGAGGTTTAGAGTAAGGAACGAAGTGAGAAGGGCCACCTATTGGAAAGGGGAAGAAGAAAAATTATGTAGACTTTGTAGAAAAGCAGAGGAAACATTGGGACTGGTAATAGAAGATTGTAAGGAGAATTCATGGGAAAGGTAGAGGTGGTATTAGCGGAAGATGGGCGAGAAATAGGAAAGTTACAGTGTATTGAGAAAGAAAGACAGAAAGGAGAACGTGGGTGAGGGAAGTAGGTGGGGAGAAAGAAGAACGAGCTGGAAGAGGAAGAAGAGGGAAGAAGAAGTTGAAGTGTATGGAGGAAGAAGAGGACAGAAGAGGACGCAGATGAAGTGTGTGCATAAGCTGAAGGATTTAGGACATGAAGGGAACAGAGTGTCACCGTGGAATGTGTGTAATTTAACTGATGAAATATTAGAATGGAACTCGGCGCATAGTAAATTAGTAATGCTAACCCCTTCCAAGGCCCAGTTAGTGCCTGAAATAAATTTATTCACAAAAGAATACAAGTTGGATTTATCTGGTTTTGTAATATCATTATTGTAACAATATGGATGCTGCCCCCATGAATGGCCAGTTATAATTACACCTCATTAAGGAAGCTTCCACACCTAACTTAGTCTGTGTTTCCATTTATTAAGTGATCGCAGTTACCGCATTACAAGAAATCCATTTCACATAGAAAATAGTTGCATTGTAATAGATCATTTTCAGAATTAACTGCACATGTCTGGAAGTGGGAGCAGTAGTCGGGAACGGCAGAGGCATTTCGAACCTTTAGCCCACAATGGCGGCCAAATGTATGCGTTTAGAACAACCAGTGAACCGAGGCGAACCACCAACGAGCCATATAAGGGGGATAAAGTCGCTGCCGCTATCGTTTGCCGCACTGCTACCGCGGTCTATTAGCCAAATCTATTGTTCGCAAAACATTAATTTGCTTTTCAATAGACTGATATTATTTACAGAACACGAGCGAATGCATTAATAAGCTCTGAAATAGTCAAATTCCATGGAAAGTTCCTTGTAGTACACCTAACTTTTGACTACCACAACAGTCTGGACAGATGGCCCACTTGGCTAATGCATTGGGGCTGGGTTTTAGCATTAGTAGGACAGACTTGTCCTAAACGCAACTGGAGACTTCCCAGGGACATCAAGAGATGATGTTCTTGCACCAGAAGACTGCTTTGAGGACCGGGTGGTCCGAGAAGGCTCCCACTGGAGGGTAGCTGTTGTTTTGTGGCAGATGACTGAGTAGAGGACCGGGTTGAATGAGAAGACCCTTTTGATAGCTGTGGCTGACCTGTGGTAGAAGACTGAGGTGATACTTGTGGCTGTGAGTGAATAGCTCAACCACTAATTAAAGGTACCTGGGTGACCAGATGGAACCAATCCTGCTCAGATATTTCATCAATTCTGGGAATTGGGTTTTGTCACTGGGCCAGTTCCTGGTTTTGCAACAATCCTGTGGAATGACCCTGAGATAGCCGGTTCTTGGCATCAACCTATATAGGTTGTCCCTTCCTTCAAATTAACTACAAACTGTTTCCACTGTATTTAATTATATGTACATTAGAACGTATTATCACTTTGGTAACTAAATTGATACTGTATATTCTACTGAATCCCATAATCTTATGTGTTTTTCAGCATCCTCGTTTTTTTCTCACCGAGGTACAACTAGGAAGTGATGAACGCTATCAAATGTATGATTATTGGCCTGAGATATATAGAGATGGGATCAGTGTTTTCTACAAGACAGCTCCATGGCAAATGACAATAGAGAGACTTCTATCATATTTCAAATTCCATGTCTGGCTAGTAGTCATCAGTATAATGATCACGTTCAACATTTGCTTCTTTTTGGCATTTGACACTAGTCCGTCTCTCAGGCATCACCCAAAAGCAAAGAAAAGCATGAACAATCTGATGAGGATCCTCACATTTGACAGCTTGATACGTTTTCACAGTAAATACTGTTAAATACTGTATACCTCGGATATAGTGAACT
>JAVBJR010000996.1:0-2992 GCA_031546965.1 Dysgonomonas sp. | reverse complement strand
GGTTTTAACGCCACGTGGCGCTCGCGTCGTATTGCTATGACGTCATACAACGTCTCGCTGACGTTGACCTCGTTTCTCTTTTTTTCTGTTTACTTTAGTGGGCGTTTACTTCCGCGTTCTCGCTAGTATAAAAGGGCACGTGCCCATACTCAAAGTGTCATTCTGATGATCTCGCTCTCGAGCTGTGCATCAGGGCCCTTGATCACGACGTGTGAACACAGTGCAATGCTGTGCATCGCCGATCAAGTGCATCTTTTCCCGTATGCTTGCGGTGCAATACCGTCCGTCGGAGAATTGAAATATTATTCGAAATGTTGTACTCCTTATTATTATGTGTCTCATTAATAAAATGTTTGCACTGATAATTTGACTTCATTTGATTCGCGTCGACCTTCTTGTCTCGATACAAGTAAAACACCTAGAGGAGGAGCCCAACCTACAAACTCTGTTGCACCATTCAGAGCGAACCGTGACACAACGTAAGGGATTTTGACCAAAAGGAAGTAGTTCAAACACTCTGTAATATACTTGGTTCAAATGCAAACTCTATACTTGGTAGAGGTGACGTAAATGTTAATGTTGTTTTCGTGTACCGAGTATGTCAGCTACTGCAATTGGAAGAAGAGACTTAATCAAATGCATAATCGTCTGACGATGGATCGTGCTAAGTGGGAAACCGTCAAACACTCATTGGAACATGGACTACCATTACAACCAACGGAATATGAACACTGCTCTAGTGGTTACAATGTACTGCTTCAATCTTTGGTGTAGATTATAAGTCCTAAACGTTTGTAGACTTTAGAAAATGTATGTTCTCCTTCAGATGTCTGACTTTTGTACATACATTGTATGGATTGATGTCATTTTGTTGTGCCCGAACTGAATAAAAGGAAAGATAAACACTTATTCATACTGCATTGAATCCTAGAACCAATACTATTGCAATGTTGTGAAATAATGGCAGTGATATGGAAGTTTGTGATTTTGAGTTCTGAGTTTTGTTCAACTGAATTGGTCACTTGCATTTGCTTTTATTGTTTGTAGAACACTTTCGCTTGCTTTTATTACATTTGTATCATATGAGTTTTATTTAATTTATGTGGTTCATTGTGATTCAGTTGCTTCAGATAGTTTTGAAATAAAAACAAAAAATCACTTCAGAACGGGCTGAATGCTACTTACGTATGTGATGTCACAGTTTCATTCACTAACACTTTGCTTTCATTTGATAGATGTTTTTATTTCCAGATTAGGGCCAACTTACACTATAACATGTGGTGATTAGTAAGGCATTTTATTGTCATTTCACACCTTGTACATATACCAGTACAGCAAATGATGATGGTCTACGAATGAATGTCAAACTGACACATTGCGCTACCAATATGTAGATATTTTTAATCTTCATCAGTATCATCAGATTCAGATTCATCATCATCATCATCTTCACAATAATCAACAGTCATATAAGGCTTGACATCAAACATCATTGCAACTTTAGTTTTAAAAACCTTAATATAGTTAATACTGCCAACATACTTTCGCAACACTTATACCCTAAATACATCAGCTTCACGGTACCACAGTGAATATACTTTTCACACTTTCTAGTTCTGTTTAACACATGGTCCACCTAAAGTTACAACTCTTGATGCATCAATATCACTGCACCTGGGACAGTCAAATGCATCTACAAGATCCATATTGTCAACCATGAGTTTATTCATTTTGCGCACAATGCAAGGCACTATGTGACTGCCATGATAGCCAATAAAGAATTGGGTTGGTCTGCAATACTTATTGTGAAGTCCAATTATTGTTCGTATCAAGTGCTTCATCTTGGATAATCTGTCACTGAACTCGTCAAATGAGATTGTTCCACTCTCCGGTAAAGTGAGTGCAGCATATCCCAGTTCTATAGGTTCGAATTTCCCGTCGCTAGTGACTCCTCTCAAATCGAGATGATCATGCACACAGCGTGAAAGTTTGCCTATCATACCAAAGGTAAGAAATGAACATATATATAAACTTATATTAGATAAATGGAGAAATGACACAATACCTTTTCTGCTTCTTTCTGCAATACTTCTCCAATCGCAAATCGAAGACATGCCATAGTTTCCCTGGTAGATATGGTAAGAAACGTATGATCAACGCTGTATCTGATGGCTGCTATTGCAACAATACAACTTTTTACATGTGCTTGGATTTATGTACACTTATTATAATGACGTCAGTTTTAGACCCACCAATGGCAACTTTTGGTTTGATTAAGTTCAGACCCCCTGGTATATTCATTATTACCAGATTGTGTTGGCATGTGATGGTGAGTAATGACACAGTATTTCAACATATTTATTTAAATTATTTACCATGTGTTTGATTACTGTTGTTACACTTAACTGATATTCTAATTATATCAAGATTGAGTGGGCATGTGATGGTGAGGAATGCACCCTACACGTTTTCTTTTTCCTTTTTTTTGTTTATGTTTATTCTTCACTTTTATACCTTAATCGTCATTTGTACATCATTTATTGTAATTTCACCTTTACGTAATCATTATTTGTACATCCTTCATGCATAGTCCCTTTTAGGCCTTACATCTTTTTTCATGTTTTGTTTTGCATCACTTTTTTTTAGTCGTTATACATATTTATATTGTTAATTTATTGTAATTTCACCTTTGCATAATCATTGCTTTTATTTAATTTACGTGATTCATTGTGATTCAGTCCGTCACATGGAGCCCAACTTTCGTTTGTGATTACAAGACAGTTTAATGTATTACATATCTTTTTGTTTATTCGATTATTTATTTGTTTCATTTTGGTGCACTATTGTTTACTGTTGATTTACAGTGCCTGCAGATACAGAAACAATTGATTAACTTTGCAGATTGAACAATTAAACGAACAAATTTGGAAAGCTTGGTAATTTAGATAGTTATAGCCACATAACATCATGGAGAGCTTGTTGAGGGCAAAAT
>JAVBJR010000307.1:0-9718 GCA_031546965.1 Dysgonomonas sp. | reverse complement strand
CACCACTCAGAACGATGGCACTATCGACACCCCCTTCTAGCATGTACGCAGGTAGTTTAGTGGCTGGTTTAACATTGTAGCACTTGGTGGTAGTGGCCGCCTTCTAGCAGGTGAGCAGTCAGATCAGTGGCTAGTTTCACGGGGTCGTGGGCCGCTAGTTTCACGTCATGATGATTAGAAATGGGATAATAAGCAAACAGTGCACAACACGGTTATGGAACATGTGTTGGTGGTGGTTGGTGTGTTTCAGAAATGAATGTAATGATGGAATTATGGAATGTGGAATTGGTAGAAAGAGCCAATTGGGTATGCACTGTAGTGATTGGATGTGTCAAGTGAATGTAATGAGTGACTTGTGTATGCGATTGTTTGGACATGATTGTGAGCTTAATGAATAAATGTATTTCCATGGAATACCAAAGTATTGGGAAACATGAACTCGGGGCATATGGAAACAGCATTTATTGGTAAAAAAAGCAGTACTGCGCATGAAGTCTGGCAATCAGCCATGCCCGAAATCCCTGCATGAAGAATGAATACAATAAGTATGTTGTGCAGGTGGAAACAAGGTGGTTGTCGGTGATGTTTACCTTTCCCATGTGGTTATTGCCTCACGGCAAGACTTCCAGGCCTCGCATGCGGCATTGTACTCACGGTCCAGTTGCTCGAGTTTTTAGGATGTGACGAGGAGGAACTCGCATCGGTAGACAGCATCCATTCCAGATGTCAGTGCACAAGCACCTGCATCCTGCATTTTTTGACACAACAGAAGGGTTTGCAGTGATGGATTCTGAAATGTGTTATAATGAATTGTGGTTTTGTGCTGTTTAATTATGGAAGTCATGTGTTGTATACCTGTTGGCTCCTCCTGTGCCTGTTTTGGGAATCGTATGGCCTGTGAGTTCTCGGACGTGGACGTCTTGTACTGGGATGATGGGTTGATTGATGGTGGTGGGTGGGGTTGACAATGGGGTGCTGCTCTTGTAGGTTGGGATGATTGTTATGGGTGTGTGGGTCAACTTCCGCGTTCGGTAATGTCAGTTCACGAACCCGGTGTTGGAAGTGTGGAAGTTCTTGTTGATGTGCCGATACCTGGGGAGATATGAAAAACGGTGATGCACATGATGCTATGAAGGTAAAATGTAAGAATTGACTAATACTGAATGAAGGACAATAAAAACATGTTTACTCACATTGCTTGGCGTGGGTGTGGGCTAGCGTGACATGGTGGTGGGCAGTGGGTGCAATGAAATCTGAAAAGCATGCATACTGGCTGTGTATGATTTGGTGATAGTAGGACCACCAGGACGATGAAGTTCAGCGGGGTGATCGCACCGATTGCATGATATTAGGACCACCGGGCCCATGGAGTTCAGTGACAGCCATCTGGTCCATGGTGTTAAGTTGGGACATGGGGCCCATTGAGTTCAGTGAGGGCCATAGAACACAGTTTGTTAAATGAGCGTTATCGGGCTCATTGTGTTCAGTGAGGACCATGGGGCCCATTTTTGTCAGTGATGGCCATCGGGCCAATCATGATAAGTTTGGGCCATCGGGCCAATCACGATAAGTTTGGGCCCTCGGGCCAATCACAATAAGTTTGGGCCATCGGGCCAATCACGATAAGTTTGGGCCATCGGGCCAATCACGATAAGTTTGGGCCATCGGGCCAATCAGAATAAGTTTGGGCCATCGGGCCAATCACGTCAAGTTTGGGCCATGAAAGCCATACAACAGTGTGTTAATTGAGGGTCATCGGGCCCATTGTGTTAATTGAGGACCATCGGGCCCATTTTTCAAGTGATGGCCATCGGGCCAATTACGTTAAGTTTGGGCCATCGGGCCAATCACGTTAAGTTTGGGCCATCGGGCCAATCACGTGAAGTTTGGGTCATCGGGCCCATTGTGTTAATTGAGGACCATCAGGCCCATTTTTCCAGTGATGGCCATCAGGCCAATCACATTAAGTTTGGGCCATCGGGCCAATCACGTTAAATTTGGGCCATCGGGCCAATCACGTGAAGTTTGGGCCATGAGGGCCATATAACACAGTGTGTTAATTGAGGGTCATCAGGCCCACTGTGTTCCGTGACGACCATCGGGCCAATCACGTTAAGTTTCGGCCATGGGGCCCATGTAGTTCATTAAGGACCAGCGGGCCCATTTTTCCAGTGATCGCCATCGGGCCACTCACGATAAGTTTGGGCCATCGGGCCAGTCACGTTAAGTTTGGGCCATCAGGCCAATCACATTAAATTTGGGCCATCGGGCCAATCACGTGAAGTTTGGGCTATGAGGGCCATAGAACAGTGTGTTAATTGAGGGTCATCGGGCCCATTGTATTCTGTGAGGACCATCGGGCCAATCACGTTCAGTTTTGGGCCATCGGGCCGATCACGTTAAGTTTCGGCCATGGGGCCCATTCAGTTCGTTAATGGCCATCGGGCCATGAAATTCAGAAAGGGCCATGAAATTCAGAAAGGGTCATGCAGCATATTGTATGAAGTTTGTGGCATGCAGTCCACTGTAAATTTTGGGCCATCAGGCCCATTGTATTTAGTTATGGACATTGGGGTGAGACTGAATGATGTTTGGGCCATGAGAGCACATTACAAGTATTGCGAACTGTGGATGGCTTTAGGGCCATTGGTTCCTGTGGGTTAAATGTTTGGTTGGACAGATTTGTGATTTCACGGTGACGTGTCCTAAAGGACTGACTTGTAGACCACATTGCGTATGTAAATGTCTTTGAAGCCAGTGAGTCGGGCGACAGCCTTGTTGGATGGGGTGACGATGCGAATTGACTGAGTGTTTGTTGCACACGACAGGGCCACATACAGGTGGCCAAGAGCAAACACTGGTTCATACAGAACGATGCCAACCTTGCGGAACGTTTGCCCCTGCGACTTGTTTATGGTCATTAAGAAGGCAACGCGTACCGGGAACTGGCGGCGATGGAAGTTCACCATGCCGTCAGGGCTATGGAACACGAAGTCGATGCGGGGGAGGAGCACATCTTGCATTTCGGCGTCTGCGCCAATGCGCCCGCAGTGGAGGATGCGGTTGTTGGCAAAGGCCTTCACCACCAAGCGTGTGCCGTTGCATAGGCCTGCAGAAACATCAATATTGCGTAGGAGCATAACGATGGTGCCTTTCCTCAGGAGCAGTTGAGTGGGTGGGAAACCATTCTGTAGGTGGTCAAACACAGCCTCTGGCTGCATCACAGGAATGTTGGGTGCGGCGTCTTCATCCACGAGGATCTTGTTTGTGCCGATTAGTAGGATTGGTGTGGAGGGCAACATTGACATGATCCGTGCATTCAAGACCATGGTCATGTTGTTCTTCACTGTCAGCAATGCCACTTCACTCATTCGCTCTGGTGAGGCGAGGGTGTCTGGGTCATAAAGCCAGTCGATGACTGCAATATCTGTCTGCACCCACATTGCTGGTGGCACTTTTATGAACTCGTGATTCCCATGTTGTTGGTCCATATGCTGCAACTGACCGGCACCCACCTGCTCAAGCCATTGTGCAAAGGCGAGGTGCTCCGGATCGGCTCGCATGTTCTGTGTAAGCGTGTGGATTTGAAAATGTGGCCACAGCGGGCTGAAACGTAACGTTGCTTGGATGGCGTCCTCTTCAGAGCTGCGCAGGGTGACGGGCAGCAGCTGTTTCCAGTCCCCGCCCATTAGAACGGCCACACCACCAAACGGTCTGCAACGGTAGGCAGGTGCAGCAAAATCACGCAGTAAATTGTTGATGATGTCAAGCACGGTGCGGGGCTGCATGACAGCCTGTCATATAGCAGGCCATCAAGGTCACGCAGTGCCTGAGCCTCCGGGCTTTGTGCCTGAATGTGGGAGGTGGAGTTGGGCGTAAGGTCAATGCCGAGCTGGAAGGCCGTGTGCGCTGTGCGGCCGTCCAGTAGTAGCTGCGCTGCAATGCCAGTTGATGCAATGGCCAGTACTTTTTTTCCTCTGGCCTTGGCCGCATTGAGAATGGCATTGAAAGTGAATGACTTGCCCGTTCCACCGGCAGCCTCACAGAAGATCCAGCGGTTGTCATCCAGCTTTGATCCATCGAGTAGTGCCAGAATTTCAGTTGTTAGTGCTGCCTGCTTGGGGTTCATTGACGAGAAGGCGGTGGTGAAGGCTGTCTGGGCATCCTGCTGGCACTCAACTTTTGTGTCCGCATCGATTGCTGCTTGATTGTAATCAGGCAAATTGAAGTCAACCAGCTTCTTCCCTTGGTGAGCAAGGATGCTGGCAATGTGTGAGAGCACATGTTGCTCCATTATGGCTGGTGACTTGCGGCGGTGCTGGTTGACCATGTAGTCCTTGTATTTGTCCCACAGTACACGAAAGTCAACATTTGTCGCCGTTGTAAGGATCATTGTGAAGGTGCGACGCGCAGCAGCAGGCAGCTTGAAACGTACGGCTTCGCTCATCGCCTGGTCCCACTCTTCATCAGTTAAGAGGAGACCCATAGCCACAGCTGCTGTGCGGAAGGTGTCGTATTGTTGCCCATCAACTGTTTGAAGGTCCTCAAAGCTGGACACACCCACACAGTACAGGAGGAGTTGTCAGATGGCAAATAGCTCGCTATGCTTGTGGTTCACCCATCGTAGCCGCGTTATGAGATCAAGTCGTTTCTTGCGTATGTGCCACTTGAATGTACTGGTGTTCCACGTATAGTTTAGTGGGACTTGGAGGTACGGCATGGCGGATGCGTGGGGGTCTGAGGCGACGAGTGCAAAGTACGCAGTGAGCTGTGAGATGTTGCAACGACGCTTTGCGCGCTGCAGCGCTTTCTCCTCCTCAATCTCTTCGACCACGATGAACTCTTGCCCAGGCTCATGCAGCTTTAGCTCTACGACTGTATGGGACATGCCGTGCATCTTGTACCCGAGGTGGCGCCATGACGCCTCACAGGCCGTGATCATACGCATTTGCTGATACTCAACACACTCGTCAATGTCGATGTGGTTGCGATTTTCTTTATTGGCATCCTGTATTTTCTGCTCGCGTAATTCAACGAGTGCCTGGTCAGTGCCCTTATTGATGTTTTTGTAAATATAAACAACAGAGGACTCGGGGCAGTTTACGTGTTCGACATTCACATGCGCGTAGAGCAGTGTGACGAGAAATGGATTGTGGCACACGACGTGCTGGTTCGTGGCCGTCCGTTTTGTTATGTCTTTCCCAAACGGGTGTTGGCGTTGATTGTCGCGCCGGCGTGGCTGCGCATACCCACTGCCTGTCGATGTGGATTGTTGGAGGTAGTCGCGTGGAAAGTACTTGGCGCACTTCCCATGGTCGTGTAGGAGAGATTTGTCAGCACGGCATGGCCAGGGTGCAGTGCCACTCTGGTATTCACACGGGCCGTGGATCAAGTGCTAGTCACCACGTCATAGTACGTTTTCTTTACGGCAAATTCGGGGTCACATGACATCGGTGTGTCAGGCAGTTCAGCTGTCAGCCAGTTGTCGAGGTCGCCAGGTGTGGTTATGGCGATGTTGGTGGCCACCAGGAGATGCATGTGTGGCATGCCTCGCTTCTGGAATTCAATGGTGTAAGCTTAAGACGCAAGTTTCCCAAGGGCACCCTCTTTGATGCTGTCGTTGAGCAGGTCAGCCTTGTGCTAAAACACACGACAAATGAGTGGTGCATTGGAGTATGGTGATTGGCCAACCATAAGGTTCTCGGTGATGTCCCGCCAGTGGGGGTTGCCAGTGGAGGTTATAAACCACATGGGGCGGCGGGTTACGGTGAATAGGGCAGAGCAATTGTGAAACAGATGCGCCTTGTAGCACGCGCTTCCTGTGAAATTGCCCGGCAGTGTTATGTGGCGTCCAATCTTGACACCCTTCTTGGCATAGTGTTGTGCGACACACTCTTCCACATCGCGTTGATGTGCCACAGGCTTCTTGGCACTGTTGGTGCGCGCATAGTTCAGCTGATCACTCTAGCAGGCGAGGAACTCATTGATGAGGTACTGTTGGCCCAGCAATCCTGTGTTCCATGCAAAGTGGTGAAGATCCGTTCGTCACTGATAGATGTGGAATAGGACTACATCTTTGTGCGAGGCTGTCTTGCGGCGTACCACTACATGTGTGAGTTGCTCGATGTCCTCATCATCTTGTACTTCGTGGTCCTCCTGTGCATCGTCATCATTAACCACGCCGTCAGTCAGCTTTTTGCGCTCAATGTCTAGCGACTGGGCGAGTAAGATGCCAGAGTAAAACAGACGCTGTCCTTTTGGGAACAGGAGCGGATAACATGGTGGACGTAGGTCTGGATTGTGGAATGGGATGGTGTTTATGCATGCGTTGGATTTTCCCTTGATGCGGTGGTTGACAACAATGTACTGCTTGCAGTACTCAAGTAGTTGGTCTTCACGAAAGATGACAGCCAGGCAGTCGGTCAATGATGGCAAATTGAGGCGTCCGACGTGCGTGGTAGCATCAAGTACTCGTTGAGCCTGTTATTGCGGGATGAAAAGATTGTCATTTTGAGATGTGAGGTACCCATGTTGCTGCGCATGGTATCCAGCTGTGCAAGGTGCCCCTCATCGAGACCATCGCCGAACTGAGCACGTTGTTTTGCCGCCTCAGCCACGTCGTAAAAGTAAAACTGGGCAAACGCGGCGTGCTTGGCAGTTGTGGGCTGGAAGAGGTGCGACTGGTGGTGCATGACCTGACCATGTACAGCCACAACGGGCTCACCGTATGGACTGGGCATTGTTATTGACGCTAGGGCAAAAAAAGTTGTTGTAGGCACGCTCCTTGCCCTTGAAGATATGTGCTTTGGGGTGTGTGCCAAGGTAGAGGCTGTGCAGGGGCTCTAGGTAGTCATCAATGTCGAGAGGGTCAAGGATGACTTTGCCGTTGCGGCAGCACACAGACGTTTCAAACGAAAACAGGAGCGCCTTACAGTGAGGACAACGTTTGTCACCCAGATGGCCAAGGAAGATTGGTTCAGACAATGGGTGGTCAACCTGTGCGCGCTTGTACAGTGGTGGTTTGTCAGTCTTGTTTCATTGGATAAGGCCATGCCGGATGCGATGGGCAGCACTGTTGGTTGCTTGTACAGCGGTAGCTTTGTCAGGGGTGAGGTACAGTGGTGATTTTGAAAGGTTGGCAGTGTCCTGTGATCGTATAAGGCTTTTGGTGATGCTGTCCAGTGATGCACATCGTGTTTGCATGCCAGGTTTTGGTGATGCACATTGTGGCTGTGACTCATGACCTACGAATGTGTTGTTTGGTTGTGGATGCACAGTGTCATGCACTGATGTGTGGACATTGGCCTGGTTGGTGATCGCTTGGCGACGTTTTTCCTGTTTGCGTGCTCTCAATTGTTTCTTATAGGTTGTCGCTTCAGTAGCTAGCAGTTGCACATCCGTGGAGATGTGTCCAAAGCCGTCGCCGTCGATGTCTACGATGCCCTTAACAGGAAGGTAGAGGAAGGCATGGCATGGCATGCGTAGGCATGGTTGAAGGTCTCAGGCAGGCGGCTTGTTTCCTTAAACGTAATTTTTGGGCGACGAGTACCTAAGCGCAGAAGACTTTTGGTAACCGCAAGAATGAAGGCACGCAGTGCTTTGGTGATGACAACATACCAAGAGGCAAAAACGACACATTTTGAGGTTGTAACCCAAATGCACAGAAATCGGTAGTCAAGTATGACAGGTAGCATGAAGGTGGTGGCGGCGTCAGCAGGCGCGAGGTGTGAGAAGTCTGGCACAGGCTCATCACAAGCCAGCAGTGGTAGAGCTGTGCAAACTGCATGTTCCAACAAAGCAGGGGCCTGTATCCATGAAGCTGTGAGTGAGCGAGCAGTATCCCATTCCATTGGTTGGTCCGAAATGTTGGATGCGGCAATGAAGGTGAGGAATTGATGATAGGCGTCATTTGGGATGGCTGAGTGGATGGACACGCGTGGACAGACATCTGAGTTGTGAAGTGTATCGGTGGACACACGTTTGTGAGTAACGCGCGGTGCAGTGACCGGAGGTGGTATTAAGTGAAGGGAGGGTTCAATGATGAGAGGCAGGGTTGGGTTGTGCGCAATTGTAGTGATTGGGGTGTTGGGAGGTTTCAGTGGGGTTGTTATTGATTCCGAGGACTGGGCCCCGACGCAGGTGCTGCAGGGTGGCGATGCGGCGAGGGTACACGGCCTAACTCGTGGTGACTGTGGCTGGGCAACAGGGTAGTCATGGTCATCATGGAATTGCACCTCGATGTCATGTGTGCGCTCAACCACGGCATTCCACATTAGCAAGCGCAGGATACGGGGTTTGAAGTCAGGGTTTGCGTATCCATGTTGGCCAGTGGTGGCACGGAGCACGTTGGACACGACGTGGATCACACAGTTTACAGAGTCAGTCTGCAAAGGTGTGTCAGCCAGGCGTTGGATGGGCACTGCATCATTGAAGAGTAAGCGTTGCCACACATCGATGCATTTGTGAATGAGGGGTGGCAGGGGCAAATGCAACCCGTCCAAGTAATGACAAATGTGTCCCCTGTTGGCGAATAACCACAGTCCAGTGAGATGCTGATGCAATATGGACGGGTAGAACACATATGGTGCGATTCGTCATCCCACGACGCTGGGTTTCGAGGCAGCATTGCATAGCTTGCTGGAAGACAGCAATGTGCTGATGTTCTCCCATGGAGTGATGCAGAGGAATAGCAGACCATACAAGTGAATCCCATATGATGACATCCAGGTGTGTGGTCTCAAGGTGCAAGTATCACAACATGGGTTCATCTGTAACGTACGCCGTGGCATTATTTTTGAGGAGGTTGGTGAAGGGGTGGACACGATAGGCAAGTTCAGGAAGAAGGGACGGGGTGAAGGTGCGACCGATGTCGGCGACGGGAGTGCGTCGCATGTCCCCTGACTGCTTGGGAAGCAGGACTTAATGGGGTTGATTTGCCATGGTGCAGGGAAAAGTGGGGGTAAGGGAAATGTTTAACCTGGATGACGCCGGTGACGTCGATTTTGGGTCGTCAGTGCCGCGTTATGCAAGAATGGCGGTGTCGTGGGTAATGATTTGTGTACTGGACTAATGGTAATGAATATGTGACCTTTGTAAAGTTACAGTTACACAGGAGGGGGGAGTTGGGCTGTAAAAACCAGGAGATTTGTGACAGATGCATTGATGCAATGTAATGGGAAAGTGAAGACACATACCGAGTTGGTGGTAAAGAGCTGTGAGAACTGTGGTGACGCTGCGTAGCACGAGTGACAAATGTGCACACCTGGGGAGGGGGGGGGAATATAAAATGATGAAAATATGGAAATGTGCAGAACATGATATGTGCACGGATACGGTTTGGGTAGCACATGTGTTGAAACGCGGATAACTGTTTGCGGTATTTCCGATGGATTTGTGGTTGCACCCCTTTTATCATGGTCACAAATGGGTACGTACAAAACAATGATGAGGGTGTATTACAAAACCGGGTCAGTGCACGTTAAAAATATTGTAAGTTATAAAATGGCGTGCAGCATGTGCTTGGTGTGCAATTAGTTTAATTGAAATCATTTAATTTAATTTGTTTAATTTGAATCGTTTAAAGGAGAACAGAAAGTGGAAATCGCGATTGCACAGATTTGCATGTGAATGTGAGATTAGTTAGTTTACTAGCTAGTCTACTCCGTAAAAATAATCCAGAATTTATTACTTACGCGGTTGATCAGGATTGAAATGCCGA
>JAVBJR010001253.1:0-7610 GCA_031546965.1 Dysgonomonas sp. | reverse complement strand
TACAGCGGACGTTATGCAAATGCTTACCAATGGTGGTAAACACATTCCATAAACAAATCATTCCACATAAAATCGGTTTGAGCTCGTGCTCCGGAACTGTGCAGTTTGCCTCTCCTGGTTACGAAGTATATAGCTCATTGTTCTAACTATCGAATTTCAAAAGTCTCTATGCATGCTTATTTGGTATTTTGTTCCATGCAAGCAAATTAACAGGAACACGGAAATCATTAAAAGAAATAATGCAAATTTGCATAACACTTTAGTTTTATAAGTGATACATTAATTTGCAAGGATAAGAAAACATTTCAGTATATAACAAATTTCCAGGATTTCAAGGACAAGTAAAAATTGCAATATAATTCAAGGATTTCCAGTATATCAGTATAGACACCCTGTCATTGCAAATTATAAGAGCCTAAAATTATTTCAGCATAAAGTTATGAAAACGTATTCAGGGTGTCTACCAAGAGCCAGCTAAAAATTTCCATGACATTTTCCCAATAAAAGCATACTAAATTTAGTTGTGTAAGTTAATACATACAAAGTCATAAAATGTAAATGTAATTTTAATGCAGGTTTGAACATATTTACAAAGGAATAGCTAGTACATGCTGTCAAGTGAAAATTTTCTTAGAAATATAGGAGATAAAAGACAATTTTTTAAAAAATAGGAATGGAAATATAGTACATTTTAACATTGTTTTTTATGATAAAACACAAAACATATAATTAATATTAATTTAGATTTGTTTCCCATAGTTACACCGAATACAAGTTACATTCCTTTACGGAGTTATAATATTATACACATTTGTTGAACATATTATTCTCAGAAAAGCCCCAACCCAAATCAACATTTAAATACTGCTTCTTCAGATTGCTTAATTTCTTCCTTTCTAACACCACTGATACAGGTAATTTTGGTTTGTATCTTGTGCAGAAAGCCAAGCATCTTGAAAACACGCTTTTCGAGGCATCACTGTTGTATATAAAAATAAAAGCAAAATTTGCACTTCAAAAGAATTAACAGGTGGTCAAAAACTACTGTGTACAATATTTACCAAATATTTAGTGATAGGATCATGGATGGTAAAACCACACTCACAGCTTCTCAGAAAGCCTGGCATGAATCTGCGCTATATATATGATCCACAATAGTAATTGCAGGGCCCAATACCACGCCCCTTTAACATGGTCTACACAAAGTACAGAGGGTGCTAATAACAGACACTGAAGATTTCTTTGCACAAACTTCATTCATCAAATATATCATATAGGAAAATATAGGAAATCACTTAAAATACAGGACTATATAGGACACCATTGAAAATATAGGAAATTATAGGACTATTTGACAGCATGCAGGTACTATAAAATGTGGTAAACATTAAAGGTATGCAGGTGGTCAGATTAAACAGGGTCACTCCTATGTAATTCCTATGGGACTTTTCGATTAAATGAAAAAACAGTCAACTTTACCAGGTGGTCAGCATGTAAGGGTGGTCAAGTTCACAGATTGAAAAATACGAAATGTGCTTAACTGTTGGCAATAAAGACTAAAAATTGTTATTCTACTGGTGATGCCAAAAACAGTATTTTGCCATTGGTTTTGACCATAATTTAGGACGCAATTTTAATTTCCATGATGAGTATGAAATTCCATGATATTCCAGGATTTCAATGACCACTTCCAATTTCAATGATATTTCCAGGATTTCCATATTGGTAGACACCCTGGTATTCCATATTTCCCGGAATCCCCAATTAATAACTATTATGGCATTAATTTCCACAGAGTTTTCTCTTTCTAGGATTCTTGTAATTACAAGCGAGTTTGTCTTGCATTATTTAGAAGTGTATATTGGCTGTATTTAAGGTGTTTTCAGCTATTAATTCCCTCCTTGTTGATGCAATAATTTCGTTAAAGGAGAACTGACACGGTTTTGTAAGGTACCCTGATAATCGGCTAGTAAGTAGTTATTGTGTCCCTTATAACACTAACTAAAGCAGAAATCGATTAAAAATTGAAACAAAAAAGTTATTAGCGTTTTACCGATTTACCTTGTGCTGTCACAATAGCGCAGTATGAAGTGCCGGTTGCTTCAAAACGAATGAAACGTCTTCAGCCAATGACATCCTAGTGAATGACGTCATCGTACAAACTGCATTTCCAAACGCAAACGAATGCATTGAAGCCCCGCCCAATCATAGCTCAACCAATCCCGAAAACTCGGCTCTCCCGTCGTCGACGTGATTCGTACGCGAGACGAACAATGAGCGTCCTATACTCGTAGCCGCTCGCAAGCCGCTCGATCCCCAGTGCCGTTTTCAGTGCCGTTTCCATGGAAACGCTTAGGCCGCGCATTCGGTAAAACGCTAATAACTTTTTCGTTTAAAATTTTAATCGATTTCTGCTTTAGCCAGTGTTATAAGTGACACGACAACTACTTACTAGCCGATTATCAGGGTACCTTACAAAACCGTGTCAGTTCTCCTTTAAGGAGCAAGTGAAATTTAATTCAATTTAAATCCACATTGTCTTAATTAAAATGTAAATGATTTGAAATACTTTTAAAAATATAAAACAATATTGTATAGAACTGAAAGTGATATAATAATTTATTATTTGAAAAGATTACAGCAATTTTTGTTTTAAATTTTATAAATAAATAAGTAAATGCAGTTAAACCGTCTTATAATGGAAAATATGGATGTTATGGACGATTCATGCTGAAAAACCATTCTATGGTTGATAATTTATAAGTTAATTGCTATTCCACCACAGACAGATTTTACTATTTTGGTTTGAATGAGATTTTTTGAATATTTTTTGGGGGATTTGTTGAGCATTTGTCGGTTCACTTGTTTATTTTTGTGATTGTATTTTTTGCAGGAAAAGAAGGAGGAGTTTCGGAGTAGGAGAGTCGACGATAATTGGCTGTCGAAGCGTGACCACAAACTGGTAATTAATTCCAAACACAATCGTCATTAATTAAACTTCCTTAAACCTTTAAGTTCACGTTTTGTTTTCCTTGTATATGTATATTATGTATGTGTATATATTACAAATGACCTGACCGATAAGATGCGTTTTTTTGGCTCCTCCCCCCAATAAAACGTGTCCGCTTTTTACTATGTAATATAATATACTAAATTATACATTTTGCTAAGCGAAATTGACTGCACAACTACGCAAAAAATGCAAGGAATTTTTTTATTATTTATCGACCAGCTCTGAATATTTTTTTCCTCCTTCGTTTTACGAAAAATGAGTATTTAGCTAATTAGGAGCAACGGATAACAAAGTCCTCCAAAAAATGCTATACCATCATTCTTCTCTTATTTTGTTATTTTTTGTCTTGTAATAACAATTTACAAAAAGATATTTTTTCCCCTTGCAAATATATTAGGTACTAATTGTAATACGTATTCTTTGTCTATTTAAATTTAAACTCATTTAAAACACAGGATTCATTTTCATACCACTAAGCGGAACCTGGAAAATCTGTGTATATTTTAGCTACAAATTCAGGGAAAACCCAGGAAATTAATGTTTAATTGCATTTAATGTAGTATTTGTTTAACTACCTTTCAGGTATTGGAAGTGGGTTAAATTAATTTATAACAATATTTTCCCCTTAATTTCTAACATTCGTTTGATTAATAAAGTTCTCAGAAATTGATATAAATATATAATATGCAATTTGAATGTGTTTTAATTTAAGTTACTGTTATTTGGAAAAATGGTTGCTATAAAACTATAGTTTTATTTAATTTTTTGTTATATGAGATCAGTTAGTATAACATTATTGTAATTTATTTAAACAACTGCATAGAATATATTTTGCCTAAGTATAATGGAAAACCTGGAAATTACAGGGAAAATGGTAATAACAGTTTAGTTACATGAATATAATATGATACAAAGTTCTACGTGTATTTTATTTGTTAATGGCATCAGTGAATATAAATTAAAAAGGTTTTGATTGGTTAAGTATTTAATATTTAATAAGTATATTTAACATTGTTTGACTTAATTTTGTTTTTTGTATAAATTTTTTAATATTTTGAAATTAGGAATAATTTGTAGTGTATATTTAATATTATTGAAAGTTTATTTAAAGGTTTTGCTGCTGTGGGTGAAATTCAGTAGTTATAAATGCTTAGCAGCGCCATCTATCGGGACTGTTTACCCGTCATATTCCCCCTTAAAGACTCAGTTTGTGCCTTGGTTTGTGGGAGTAAACAGGTTTTTCGTGAGAAATCATTTATATTTTTGGTTTTTGCGGTGACAGTTTTATTCTTCAGTTCATCTTTCACTTTGATAAATTTGAAAGTTTTTGGTGGTGGAAATTCTTTGGAGTTTCGACCAGATTTGTTTCTAAATTTATAATAAAAAATACAGTATACATTTGATTTGGTTTCTTCCTTGTCCTTTTAGAGTATTCTACTTCCTGGTTTTTTGTTTTATGTGTAGGAAAAATGTATATATAGAGAAGAGTTTTATTTCAGAAATGAAAATCTAGATTTGGCTTGAAGTTGGATATACCAAATTTCACTTTTGCTTTTCATTTTTACTCCAATTTTGGACGGATTTTGTTGACAGCTGAAAGGAAATCTTTTCAATTTTGCCCCATACAAGTGCTACGTAGAATTTTTCCTCTCGATATAAACTTATTTCTGTGCTGTCACTTGAATCTCTCTTCATTTCGCATTTCACTGGAAATTGTAACAAAAAAAGTTTGGCATTTTCTTCAAAATCTAAATTAAAAATCGATGGGGAATTCAATTTCACGTTCATACTGAGCTTTTATGAATTAACTTTCAAAATGTAACATTCATAAACCTTGGGAAAAAATATTTCAGTGTCTATCGTGTGTCTATCGTGAAATTCCTGGATTTCCTGGAAAAATAATATAATTTTAAAATTGGTTATTGAAATTAAAAATAGAAAATTTGAATATTTCAAAACTCTCAATTTCTTAACAGGAATATTTTGAATATTTTATTAAACTGTATTTCCCATATATTATAATATGTAGATTAAGATTTTGAAGGATTCAATCATGAAATTTTGTGTAAAATGGTCATGGAAATCCTGGAAATGTCATGTAATTTCATATTATTTAATGTGAAATTGCAATTACCTAATAGTACTCAATATAATGGATATAATTTTCAAATTTGATAAAATATTTTTAATTAAATTGTCTTTCGATCACTGCATTATCCCAATGTTATTTTTATTAAAATTCAAAGTGGGAAATTCCTATTCATATATTATTCTGACATTTAATTCAAGATGTCTACACTGAAATGGAAAACCTGGGATTTTATTTTACCCTTGAAATCTTGGAAATATCCTGAAATTGTTTCTGAAATCCTCGAAAATTTATCATTTTGTCGGACATTTTTAAAATCAATTGGAAAACATTTACCTGCACATATTCATCAGTTTGAGTGCAGAATTGTGTTTTGTTAAGTAATCATTTGTCACTTTAGTATTCAAGAATAACAACATTAATAACTAACAGTATCAGTCAAGTTGTGTCCTGTAGAAAGACGTTCCTGTAAACAAACACACAAACAAACAAACAAACACACACACAAACACATAAACACACACAAACACATAATCAAACAAATACACAAACAAACAAACAAACAAGCAAACAAACTCACAAACAAACAAACACAAACAAACACACACACAAACAAACAAACACAAACAAACAAATACACAAACAAACAAGCAAACAAACTCACAAACAAACAAACACACAAACAAACAAACACACACACAAACAAACAAACACAAACAAACAAATACACAAACAAACAAACAAACAAGCAAACAAACTCAAACAAGTAAACAAGCAAACAAACTCACAAACAAACACACAAACACAAACAAACAAACAAACAAACGCCACTCATGACAAACGTAAAGAAACTTAGTGAAAAGGAGTAAATATCTTTAATAATACACTGGAAATATACTGAAATTTTGATATTTTAATGTTTTATGCATTTACAGTACGTATTTTATTTTGAACGTAATTTATGGATAGCCCCCGTGATGCAATGCAATTTTTATTGTTGGGTAGAAAACGAAATTTGCACGTGGTTATATTGTGGGAAATTGTTTTTTTTTTCATTTGGGACATTGCATTTTCCGAATTCCTGGAGGGAAAAATGAAAGGATGGTTTTGTTTGGTTTGGGTTTGGTTTGGTCACGTGATAATGTTTTTATTTCTTGGGTCGCAAAAACCGGAAAAACCTAAAAAAAAAGAAGGTATAGAAACAGTTATACACCTGTTCATTATTGAAAGGGTGCAGGTATTTCTTTTTGCCCACTGGTTATTATTTGTGTAAACGGGCAATTTGCACGGACTGCAAGTGCATTTACCCTATAGCATCATCGTAATTATCATCGTCATTCTAAGTCATTATTATTAATATAATTTCGGGGTTATTGTAGTTGTTTTTTTATTTATTTAGTTTTTCCTTTGCGTGCTTTCCCTAATATTTCTATACTCTCTTCTCTGCCTTTTATGTTTTTTTCCCGAAAATATGGCGTGCCAAATGCACGATTGCAGATAAAGATTTTGACGGAGAATCCAATGCACTAGTAGTAAATGTTAAATGTACAAGTGCAGTCAGCTGCTTATTCAAACCAATTGTGTTTTTTGTATACAGGGTGTCCAGAAAGTCTGGTCACATTGCTAATAACTTAAAATTGAGGTGAAGAATTTTAAATACAATGACGTTTCCATCTGTAATATCATGGGTAGAAATCGATTGGTTACGATATTTTTGACCTTGGAACATTCGGTCAAGGCCATTCCAAATTTATGTTTGCCAGTTTTGAAGATAGGTGGGTTGTATAAATTACAGATATTTGACCATGGTTATTTCAAACACAGATTTGAAATCGGTAAAGGAACAGGAGTAATCACAACAAATAATTTGCGAAATATGCATGTTGAAAATGGTACAACACTGCAGTAGTGCTTCACTGCAGAGCATCTGGTGTCAACAGTGTAGTGCCAACTTAGGGCAAATGCAAATTTTTTCTTGTTACATATTACTCCTCTGTTCCTTTGCTTATTACAAATCTGTTTTCACCAGTGTGTTTTAAATAACCATGGTCAAATATCTCTAATTTATACAACCTACAGTCAAACCTCTTTTTAACTCTTTCATGTTCGGTGGTTCATAAAATGAACCACCATTTTTGAATAGTTATATGCATGGTGGTTCAAATTTTGAACCACCTTTGGTTTGCATCATAGAAGGAATCCGATTGCTCTAATTAATATACTACTATTCCAGGGCTATTCTCGAATAGTTCCATATTCACTGCTCATAGATGGCAGCAGTCATCTGTGAGTCAGCCAAATTCCGCTCTGTCTTCCCTTACGGAAATACCATATCTGGCCAAGATATGGAACTCCAGATATGTTACATCAATGTATATAGATAAGTAGTGTTCTAGGTATACCGGATGAAGCAAGGTTTACGCCCACTTTCCCCAAGGCCGTGAGCTGGCCGTGTGTGACGTCATTGGTAGTCTACGTCTCGTCTCATGCACGTGCTCATTTTGTTGT
>JAVBJR010001249.1:0-4841 GCA_031546965.1 Dysgonomonas sp. | reverse complement strand
CAGCTGGTTCACCGGCAACTGGGAGGAATGTACGGCAACTTGCGGAGGAGGAGTCCAGTTCAGAGTGGTGTACTGTCAGAGGGTGTCCAATGGAAATTCGATGGCCGTTGTACCTCAGGAGGAATGCGTGAAGGCGATCGGCTCCAGGCCCGGTCACACCAGGAGGTGCAACGAGCACATCAAGTGCCCCGCGTGGCACCCGGGACCGTGGTCACCGGTACGTACCTTTTGAATAAACCATTGTTAATACAGTAGTTGTAGAAGAGTGTTTATTTCTTGTCCTAACTGGCATTGAAAGAGAGATACATCTTTTTACCAATTTTAAGTTTATATACGTTTGTCGTGAATGATGTTTGTGGGTTTGTGTGTTTGTTTGTTTGCAGTAACTTTCAGCTCATTTTTACACAACTTCTACACATCCTAGAGAGCTGAAATTTGATACACAAATCAGTCTTGCACTATATTTTGGTCTATCAAAAGTTTTTTCTCAGGTTACGACTTAGAATCGCGAGTATTTCAATCACAAAAATCGAAGTGGGGGTAGCTGCATTGGTTGTTTTCACTGCGCAGCCCATGCGGTAGTGACGGCGCTTGTGGCAACGGACTTTAAAAACTCAAATTCATAATTTACACTCGTGTCGATTTATAAATAAACTTAGTACCCAAAAAACATAGTTTTTTTCACGGCTTGTTCCTCGTATAACTTATATAAATCAAATAAATAAAATAAATAAAATTAATACAGTATATTGAATGCAAATACTATAAAGTATAATATTACTTTAAAGCGTTACAACTACATTTAAAATTGTTTTTAAAGAAATATTGAAGATATCCAACCGGAAGCATTTTTAAAGATGAAATTAATTTTGCCATTATATATCATGCCTATTTTTAATACATAATGTAAAATATTTAGTTTATTTAATCAATAATGCTAAAATGGGCAACTTATTATGTAAAAAAGTAAGGGAATTATCAATTGTAGTTATATTTCTATTGCAATATATTACAAAGACATTCAATTAAATTTGTAAAATTGTGGCAAATAAAACAAAACAACTATGTAAATGGCTAAACCGAAGTTGAAATAAATTACCAATTGATATTAAGTTGTGCACAATACTTTCCCGTGATTTATATTCTTCCATAATGTCCAATTTGATGCATGTTATTGTTTAGCATATGTCCGATGTTCAGTAAAGTCCACTTTACGCTTGACGGAAACTGTCAATTTGCAAATATTAATAGACCAATTTGAACAAATATAAAGTGTGTATGTATATTTATATTATATAAAATGGTAATAAATCTTGATTTGTCTGTGTTGTACTATATAGTGTGATCGCATCTGCGGATTGGGTGACCAGTCCAGGGTGCTGACCTGTCAGCGCACAGTCAACGGTCAGTTGGAACTGTTCCCGGAGTCCGCGTGCTCATCGCTGGACAAACCCCTCGTCCACCAGAACTGTACCATTGGTCCTTGCGAAGGTGTTGATTGGATCGTTTCAGACTGGACTGGTGTAAGTAGAAGTTGATCAAACTGTGCCTTAATTTGTATTAGGCCTATATATACACAACAAAGCGGCAAGGCCCTTCCCGTAGTGAAATAGTGAAATTCAGGAACAAATAAACTTTTGCCTTGCTTTTATTATATAAAGTGATACAAAAAGTTAAAATTCAATGCACAACCGTACAAACTTTATTATAGCAGAATTAAAGTATAAGTTGGCGTAAAATGTTCACGTTGCTATAGTGCGTCTGAACTCAAGATTGCACACGTCAACGATTGCCAAGAATTAATTTCACATAATATGTAGGTCGAATTTTGAAAATATTATTGTCAATTAACTTTATTAATTAAGTATATTCCATGAACTTTGTATAGTGGAAGTTTTTTTGGTGTAAGCATTTACCCCATAAAGCAAGAAAACAAGAGGGAATTACTGCAACCTTGAGTTGAGACGCACTATAGTTTAAGGTCTCGTAAGTCTATCTGTTGCTATATATGACGAGAAAGTGATGTATATTACAATGAAACCTGACAAAGTTGACCGTTATTAGTGTTCTCACGTAAGCCACAATTGACCATGCATTTTCACTAAGCACCTCCCATTGCCAATATGGAGGCTGAAGTGAGGTAAATTATGCGATCTGATTGGCTGAAAACAATTTTTCTCACTAAGGACGCCATTTTTCGAACGTTTTTTTCAGCCAATGACAGAGCAATGAAAAGGATGAATTGGCTGAACAATTTCCGAAATGACATCATTATGTGAGAAAGCTGGTTTTCTGCCAACCAGATCTTCCAGCTTTTGTCTCATTTTGGCCACCATTTTCCTCACTTTGGCCACCATATTGGCAGTGGGAGGCGCTTAATGAGATTGGACAATTTCCTGCCCTGTAATTAGACACCGTAATAAGAGAGATCAGGAATAACCCAAAGGCAAGAATACCTTTGTAATTCCTGGTCTTAGGGTATATTGTGACGTCATCGGCCAATCGACTTCATGATGGCTGCCGAAATTTCCCCGGATTGGCGCTTATTAACCCAGCACTGTACTACTGTATAATATTAATTCTGGCTGTTGTTACCCATGTGTAAATATTGCATACTAGTAGTACAGTGCCCTATATTCATTTTCTATACATTTTTTAAATATGTTGACCACCTGTTAAAGTTGACCGGATTTTTTCTTGAAACCGCGAGTGGTCAACATACACAAGTTTCACTGTGTATTTTATTCGACGGAGTCAGGTTTATATAAATATGAATGTGGTAATATTGCTTTTCACGTATAGTGTGACGCGTGCAGCATCCTTCTGGAATCGAGAACCGCTCTGTGTTCCACGCAAGGAGGAAAACTCTTCCCCGATGCAATATGCGACACGCGTAGACTTCCCAACCTACGACGCGATTGTCCAGAGAGTCCACCTTGCGAGGTGATGTGGTACACCACCCAATGGAGCGAGTGTTCCACGAAATGCGGCAACGGAGTTCAAACCCGCGTCGTCTTCTGCGGCACCACCAACGAGGACACCATCAGGAAGGTCAACGATTCCCTCTGCGATCCCAAGAAACGTTACCACGACTACAAGAATTGCACCGGACCACCTTGCGAAGGCCTCTGGTTCACCGGTCCTTTTAACAGGGTACGTATATAAGATTTACGGTCTTCCGATATGCGATGCTATTAAATGAGTATTACCTTGGTATTACTGGCAACTGGTTCTAGGACAAACCAGGTAGTAGTACTCAAACCAGAGTGTACCAGGGTGTACCAGTGTGTACCAGGGTGTACCAGAGTGTACCACAGTGTACCACAGTGTACCACAGTGTACCAGAGTGTACCAGGGTGTACCAGGGTGTACCAGGGTGTACCAGGGTGTACCAGAGTGTACCACAGTGTACCACAGTGTACCAGAGTGTACCACGGTGTACCAGGGTGTACCAGGGTGTACCACAGTGTACCAGAGTGTACCAGGGTCTACCAGTGTGTACCAGAGTGTTCCGCAGTGTACCAGGGTCTACCAGTGTGTACCAGAGTGTACCAGAGTGTACCACGGTGTACCAGGGTGTACCAGTGTGTACCAGGGTGTACCAGTGTGTACCAGTGTGTACCAGTGTGTACCAGGGTGTACCAGGGTGTACAAGGGTGTACCAGGGTGTACCAGGGTCTACCAGGGTGTACAGGAGTGTACCGGAGTGTACCAGGGTGTACCAGTGTGTACCAGTATGTACCAGGGTCTACCAGTGTGTACCAGGGTGTACCAGAGTGTACCAGGGTCTACCAGGGTGTACCAGGGTCTACCAGGGTGTACCAGAATGTACCAGTGTGTACCATGGTGTACCATGGTGTACCAGGGTGTACAAGTGTGTACCAGAGTGTACCAGGGTCTACCAGTGTGTACCATAGTGTACCAGGGTATACCAGAGTGTACCAGGGTGTTCAAGTGTGTACCAGGGTCTACCAGGGTCTACCAGTGTGTACCAGGGTGGACCAGGGTGTACCACGGTGTACCAGGGTGTACCACGGTGTACCAGGGTGTACCAGGGTGTACCAGTGTGTACCAGGGTGTACCAGGGTGTACCAGGGTGTACCAGAGTGTACCAGTGTGTACCAGAGTGTACCAGGGTCTACCGGGGTCTACCAGGGTGTACCAGTGTTTACCAGGGTGGAGCAGAGTGTACCAGAGTGTACCAGAGTGTACCAGATTGTACCAGATTGTACCAGAGTGTACCAGATTGTACCAGAGTGTACCAGAGTGTACCAGAGTGTACCAGATTGTACCAGAGTGTACCAGAGTGTACCAGATTGTACCAGAGTGTACCAGAGTGTACCAGAGTGTACCAGATTGTACCAGAGTGTACCAGATTGTACCAGAGTGTACCAGGACCCTCCTGGCTGGCATAAACACCTGGGATATGGTGTAATATGTATAGGGATTTAACGTGAAGTTAACTTTTCAGTGTACGGCACCGTGCGGAGGTGGACATCGGACAAGAAAGGTGCTGTGTTTGGTGGAGGAGCTGGTTGTGGACAACAAATTGTGTGACCCAAGCAACAAGCCCTTGTACAAGGAGAATTGCAATCCAAATCCTTGCGATGAAGGTCCATTGAATTTTATTAGCGACATCATGGTTACGTATGTGTACATATTAATAACATATGCGCAATTTTACAGATGAGATCATCTCTGTTGGAGGTTGCAAGGACTCCAAACATGGCTGCTGTCCAGATGGTGTCACAGCAGCCGGTCCCAACTTTGAAGGATGCCCAACACCGGCACCGTCGACCGGTGGTTGCGAGACCACGGAGTTTGGGTGCTGCGCTGATGGA
>JAVBJR010001264.1:0-2810 GCA_031546965.1 Dysgonomonas sp. | reverse complement strand
ACTACATCGAAGAAAAGACCATAGTTCGAACCGCGAACGGCGACACTATGGAGGTAAAGGAAAAGGAATGATAAGGTTCTACGTGCACAATGGGAAAGACACCGTACGAATCACTCTATCCGAGGCTCTGCATGTACCAGCGATACGAGGAAATCTGCTGTCTACGTTGAAAATCGCAGCCAACGGACATGAAACCCATACGGACTCCGACAAGACCGTCATTCGAAGTAAAGGTGGATACGTCAAAGCCATCGGAGAGAGACTAGGCAAAGCGCATGTCATTCGCGAAGTTCGAAGCGAGACCGGACCTTCAGCAGCGAATTTAAGCCAAAAAGATGAAATGTGTCTATGGCATCAGCGCTTAGCCCACCTCAATCAACAGGATATACGCCAAGTGATGGGAATCAAAGGACAACACGAAGGTGTGATGTGCGAAACGTGCATCAAGTGCAAAATCGCCGCTAAACCTTTTCCCAAACGCGACACGACGCGAGCGACCAAACCACTAGAGCTCAATCATTCTGACGTAATGGACGTAACCACGACAACTGGATTTAAAGGGGACCGGTATGCTGTCACCTTTATAGATGATTTCTCCAGATATGGAATGACGTACTACGTAAAGAGCAAGAGCGAAACTATGCAGAAATTTATCGACTATCAAACCTTGGTGGAAAACCAGCGATCCGCCACAATAAAGATTCTGCGAACAGATCGAGGAGGAAAATACATGTCCGAAGCAATGAAGGCTCTTTTTTTGATACATATGGGGTTCCATACTCGCAAATATCTTCTCCGTTCCGTTACTATCCCGCCCAAACACTATGGGAATCGGCCAGTATCAGAGAAAGAATAATTTAGGACACTACGTACGTTTCGGCCTTATGGCCTCGTCAGGTGTCTCTAGAAATAATTGCAAATTATTAATTTTTTATAAACTATGAACCTAGTTTGCTCAGCTTAAGATACCATTAAACCACTCCAAATAATGGCCCCACAATAAAATTAAAATAAAAAAATAAATACTAAAATATAGCCCAGCAATTTTCCGCTCTCTGTCACTACCGGGGCCATTAATAATAAAGAAATTTCTACATCAAAAATTAAAAATACAACAGCGATTAAAAAGAACCGTAAGGAGAAACACACATGCCCTTAATTTTTAACTAAAAACCCACATTCAAAGGCAGAACTTTTTCTTCGGTCTAAATTACTCTGTTTTATCACCAGCCCCGCTAATCAATTTATGGCAACACTAATAAATAAACTAACAAAAAATATAACACTAACAATATACAATATCTTATTAAATAAAATTTATCTAATTAGTTGGAAGCCCCTAACTCTAAAGTAGGAGCCAATCTGCTATGAAAGTAAGCCCAAAAAAAAGATAAAAAAAAATAATACTTCTGACACAATAAATAAAATTATTCCTCATCGAAGCCCTAATACTACAACATTTGTATGTAGCCCTTGATATGCCCCCTCTCGGACAACATCTCGCCACCATTGAAATATAGATAAAATTAAAATTAAAAGCCCCAAACTCAATAATTGATAAGAACCATTATGTATTATTCTTAACAGCCCTTTAGTTAAAACTAAAGCCCCTCTGCCCGCAACTAAAGGTCAAGGACTCTGATCTACAATATGAAAAGGATGAACATTTAAAGACATTAATTTACTTCACTAATATATAAAGAAATTAAAACTAAAAAAACATAAGATTGAATTATAGCTACAGCTAATTCTAAAATAACTAACAATAAATCAACGGGCAAAATACTGAAAGACATTAATAGCCCTAATTTTACTATTAAATCACCCAACAAAGTTAATAACAAATGCCCAGCAATTATATTTGCCATTAATCGAACACTTAATGTCAAAGGACGGATAATATTACTTACAGTCTCAATTACTACTATAAACACTATCAATGCTCTAGGAGTTCCTTGAGGAACTAAATGAATAAATATATGTATACTATTATTTACTCACCCTCATAATATAAATCTCATTCAACATAATAAAGATAATCTCAATGTAACTCTTATATGACTAGTACCCGTAAAAACATAAGGTACTAACCCTATTACATTATTTAAAAATAAAAAACTAAAAATACCTAAGCATAAAATTAAATTCCCAGGGTAATTACTTGCTCCCAATAATACTACAATTTCTTTTCTCAAATTAGCGCTTACCAATTTTACAAAAAACAATTTACGAGACGAAATGAACCAATACCCTCCAGGCAACAAAATTAAAAATAAAAACATACTTGCTCAGTTTAAACTTATTCCTCTAATAGAAGATACAGGATCAAACACACTAAATAAATTTATTATCATATTCACTTTTTAATAACTAAATTTTTATCTAGTGACTTATCCTGCACCAAATAAGAATAGGAAAAATTTCATCACACTATTAAAAGGAAACTTAGCCCAATAATCAATAAAAAAATTCTTAACCCTGGAACTACCACCAAAAAAACATGCATTGGATACCAAGTGGGTCCATTGGACCCATGCACATGATTATCTTGTATAAAATGTTTATAAAAACGTTAATGCAGTTAAAAACCGATGTAAATTCGATTTTGAGTTCCCTTTTGTTTTTAAACATAGTACAACAATTGTCATGTCTTTCTAGAGAAGCTGTTTTGCTGAAGAAAAACTAGTGAAAAAATTGTCGCAGGTAATATTCTGTCCAGATTCCACTATTTCTGTAATCATGGTCATGACAACCCATTCACCTTGACTGCTTTTGGAAGTAAATATCTATTCTTGTTGTGTATCACTGCT
>JAVBJR010000062.1:0-6802 GCA_031546965.1 Dysgonomonas sp. | reverse complement strand
GAATTTTTCTACAGACGGCCATTACTCATCCAAATGTCGGGTTTGCACTAGTAGAAAGGCCAACTCTTCCAGTATTAGCTGCAATGTAATTCATTAATTTACATGGAAAACTTTGGTTACAACACTATTTTGTAGAATCTTAAAATTTTTCATGGAAATGTACATCCCGCCCGCTTGGTGGCGCTGCCATGGAACGGCCCTCAACCTTAAACCGGTCAATTAGCAATAAATGTGTAGCAAATTGAAATGATTGACTAATTTAATTCAGAGAAAAAAAGCACAAAATTTTATGTATACAGTTAGGCTGTAAGCCTATAAAATGTGGGTATATGTAGCATACAGTTTTGATCGATCATTTTATACCGTTTTATACATCGTTTTCCATTTTCCATTTCTGAGAATTTTGTAGAGCGCTTTCGTTTGCTGCTGCTGTTTGCATCGCTGTCGATGCATCACAACGACTGCGATGCACATTTATATTTGTATCGCGAACTTGAATGTGGAGCAAATTGCGATGCGATACCGCTTATTTCGAGCCCTGTATGGGCACGTGTTGTCTTCGTTTGTAGATCGCGTTACTGCCGATTTCCAGGGTATTTAATCGTTTTGTAATCGATTTCTATCAAACGTAATTAATGTTTAAACTATATGAAACATTTGAGGAGGTTGTCTTGTATTTTCGGTCTTGTTTTGCCGGTTTTACGCGATCGATCGTCTTGAAAAGTCATTGGAATTAAAAATGTTGTTATTTTTGCCGAAAACTACTACATCTGTTTAAAACATTAGCTGTCGAGCGGAGCGAGGACAGGAGAGGTATAAAACTGTAATTTGAAATGCATGCAAATTATGAAGTTTTCCAAATGTGAAAAATGTTATGGAAATGGGAAAAGGAATGATTTGGGGAAATTAAATGTTTGGTTTTCGCACATCATCAAAATAATATTTTGTGCACCATATTTGAATTGTTTTGGTGAATGGGGTGCAATATATATATTATAATATAAGAAATTCATTGAAGTTATTGATGCAATTCATAAAAATTTGGCTCACATGTGTAATCCAGGTGAAATACATATCTGGATATGTGAAAGCTTTAACAAAATTTGTACTACAATTGATGGATTAAGTAAATGTGTGTGCTCCTCCTGTGGTTTTGTATTTTTAATTGCACATTCATCGTCATTTTTTTAAAATTGTTTGCATGTCTGTGCATATGGAACAGCCATAAAAACATTTGAAAATGTGCAATGTTATCACTCTCCTGTCCACGTTCTACTCGTCAGGTATTTTTTTAATGTAGTAGTTTTCTGGAAGAAATAAAAACATATTTAATGTCATGTAATGTTCCTGAATGGACAGTAAAAACTATGCAGTATACTTACCCAGACGATCGATCACAGAAAACCGGCAAAACAAGACCCAAAAAATAAGACAACCTGCTGAATGGGAATAATGTATTAAACGATGAAATACCCTGGAAATGTGAAAACGCAGAAAACACGTGCCCCAAGCTGCCCGTAAGTTATAGCGGATGCGCAACTTTCCCCTTTGGCGAAACATGAACATACATACATGAACTCGGGAATACTGCAGGAAACTCGAAGAAAGTGCGGGAAATTGCGCCGAACTGCGGAAAACCCAAAAGAAACTCGAGAAAAGTTTTGGGGAACCGGTTCCGTCTGGCGTGCATGTTTGCAAGTTGCAATGGGCCATGAACACGCCCCCCTGCAGTGTTAATGACGGTGCTTCAGGAAACGGTGTTGGTAGGAGTTTAGGAATTTTTTCCGCGAAAATTTCGTTTTTTTACCGTTTTCACCGTGAAGGGTGCAATGAATACCAGATGAAAATTCAGAAATTTAATTGTGCATCGAATGAGTCCGGCCCCACCAAAAACCAATATGTCTGTGATAGGCTGTGCACGTTTTGGGACGGACGAACGGACAGAGATTTGCTCTTTTAGTTATAAAGGACACGGTACCGATTGCTGATTTCGAGAAATTTACTGATTTCGGTTAGATCTTTTGGTACCTAGTGGAGAATGCATGAAGCAGTGTTGCTCCCTTACCGAGTACAGAAGATCGTCCACACAAGGCATAGGATAGGAATCCTTTTTCGTGATGGTGTTGAGTTGCCGAGGGGCACTGGTGATGCCCAGGGACTGTTACTAGGTTTTACTATGCTGGTGTCGAACATTTATTTATTTCGTCGGCGGTGAGTTTCTCTTGGCCGGGGAGTAGCGGAAGCTCCTATCTGTTCTCATAGATCTTATTATGTTAATATTGTGTCCCTGCACCTTGCTGCAACACCTTTTTTTTCTCCATACATCTACTCCATCTCATTGTTCTGATATATCTTTTCATGATGACCTTCCAATTAATTGTTCCTTTATGGCTTGCTGCTAAATGTAATTCATTTAACAATGGCAATTGTAAATACCATGTTCAAAAAATTCAAGCAAATATTTTATTGAAATTTACACAGAATTGAGTAAGGTAAAAATAATTGATACAACTGTTGGTGGCAATGTTGTTTCCTTGATGTCACAAAACATGCTCTATAATTCTAAGTGTTTTTATCAATTAGGTGGGTATTTTAAATCAAATGTCCAGTACATAGCAAATATAATTCTTAGTGCTGTCAAAACATTTTCAGCTTTAATATTAGGCATAAAATTGATGTACACTGTTGTACTTGAAGTTGGGAATATCAAGTCTCCTTCATATCCTCCGTATGGATAAAATATAATGATGCCACATTTTCAAACTTATAACAAGTACAGGCTTCAATACTTTTTATACAGGGTGGAAGAAAAGTCTCGATTTTTTGGAAATAACTGGACAAGGATCATAATCAAATGGGCCATCCACTTGGCATGATTCAAAAGACTTTGGACTGCGTTTTCAAGGTTATGATGATGCATCAGGTCTCTCAGACGAGGGACCGGCGTTCGTCCGACGCACCCACCAAGGGTGAAGGCAGCAGCAGAGCGTCCCTGATGCGCCTGGACGCAAGTCGAGCCACTGGTCCTGGGTGATCCCCGGAAGTTCAGCAACGAAACTATTGGGCTGATGGCCAGTATGGCTGAGGAAGAGGGTCATCACATACCCTAAAGGTGCGTTTTCATTTGCGTGTAAATGCTACACGCACAAGCTTTATGGCAAGCCAGACTGGAAACAATTAAGTGCTCTGTAACGCCTGCCAAACTGGTTTACATGAAGTGCGTAACCAGAATGTACACTTAATTTTTTCCAGTCTGGCTTGCCATAAAGCTTGTGTGTGTAGCGTTTACACGCAAATGAAAACGCACCTTCAGTTTTTCGAAATAGTGACCCAATAATTTTAAATTAAGCCCGTAAGTTTTCCCGCCACGATTTTCACCCCCAAAACACGCTCCACCCGGCCGTGCACGATCTGCTCCCTTAAATCAGACAACCCTGTCTTAGGAATTTCTGCACGTGTAAATACTGTTACTACCCTATTTTTGATTGCCCAATTGAGCAGAAACACGTGTCCTTTGGCCCTTTTATAAAAACATCTCGATAATTAACGATTTTTGTGTATCATTTCTGATATACAATATGTGCACATTAAAAAAATGGTATTTTAGGATGTGATTTTTTATTGACTCCGTTTAAGTCATCACTCCGCTTAAGTCGTCAATAATTTCAAGTCCCGCCGGCGACGTATTAACGAGGTTCGACTGTATATGCATATGACTGATCTGCATAATTTTCCATTCCAGCAATACCTTTATAGAACGGGGACAACTGCAGTTACGTACGAGGATTTCATTAACAAAGAGCTTATCCTGTTCAGCAATTTGGACAATGAGAGATCCATTCCGTCTCTAGTTGATGGTATGGAACTGGAGTAATGTATGTTAGCAGGAATTGTTGTTAATTCTCTACTTGTTCAATACGTATGAAGCCTTGCCGGCGAAAAGTTCTATTTACTGCCATTAAAAGAAATGACAAACGCGAAATAAAGGTGGCTCAACTACGTGGTTCGGTTGCCGAGCATACCGCGTACCATCACGGAGAAGTACGTTACTCGTTCACGTGTTCATGGAATTTTTCTTGGGGTGTGATTTCTTTACAATGGCCCTTTTGTACACCATTATACCCATTGCAAAGTAATATTCCCATTGTTCTCCATTAAGAGCCCATTAGACCCTTTAACTGGATTCCATGAGGCCCTTTGAACCCTTTTGGGGATTAGGTTAATTTGACTAGATTGTGCCCATTGGAGACCACTTTATTTTAATTAAGGTCAATTCCTTTGCAATTGGTCCATTGTGCTCCATTAATCCCGTTTGAATTCATAAGACCCTTCAACTTCTATTCATTAGTCCCATTAGAAAAACAAAATAATCGTTTTAATTGCTTAATAATATTTTTTCTGCAGTTAGTTGAAGATGCCAAAGAATGAAAAGAACTTTCGAAAATAGTCGACGGTTACTTGATCGTTGATGAAGTTTCAATCGCCGACGTGACCCCGGGGGTCTCGGAATTCATCCAAAAAATTAAAACGTTTGTTTCATTACAAACGCGTCATATTAATTTAATTATGATTAATTAAGATTAGGTATATTTAATAGTTGTTTTTGAATTTCAGGTCATTCCTGACGAAAGAAGTTACAAGGTTTGCGATATGACATTTAGTACGTTTAAATAAATGACCTGGGAAACTCACCAGACGTTGTCCATTCAAAAACTATCCAAGCTTATGAACTCGGTACGTTCCGAATGCAATTTCTAATAGCATTTTAATCGTCATTAACAGTCATGATAATTATTTGTTGAAAGGTTAAATGGAAACTGTTAACAAACGCCTCGTTCGAAGTAGGAATTCTATCGCGTGATCTCGTTTACGTCGAGATTCCTCTAATTAAATCTTATGATAAAAGGCAGTTAATATTTTAAGTAGAAAATGAAATAAACTAAATATAGTGCTGAACATTAATTTGAAAAGTGTATCTCTTCCAAAGGTTCTCTTTAACCGTTACGGAGTTTTGATGCGATACAACTCTACCTGTGAGATCTTGCAAGAATGTTACGATGTGCGGAAGGAATATTACGTGCAAAGAAAGACAAACAAGATGCAAAGTTTAGGGCCCTTAAAAACGAGCAGAGGTTTATTCGAGAGCAAATATCCGGTAAAGTTGTGTTTGGTAAGTGGCTTTGTTCACTAATTTCCAGATTTAATCAATTGCAGCTCTGTTTCAAATTCCGGTTGTAAATAATGTTTGGTTAGGTTAAGTAGTTTAGTAAATTCGTCATGAAATATTAATGATAGAATTCCGACATGGGATTATTATCATTATTATTGTTTTTGTTATTTATTTTATCTATTTATTTTACTTACTTACTAAATTATTACTTGCTAATGTACTTACTTACTAAGTTACTTACTAAATTACTTACTAAATTAATTACTTACAAAATTAATTACTTACTAAATTACTTGCTTACTAAATTGCTTACTTACTAAATAACTTACTCACTAAATAACTTACTTACTAAATTACTTACTAATTAAATTACTTACTAAATTACTTATTTACTAAATTACTTACAAAATTACTTGCTTACTAAATTACTAACTAAATTACTTGCTAATGTACTTAAATATTTACTAAATTACTTACAAAATTACTTGCTTACTAAATTACTTACTAACTAAACTACTTACTAACTAAATTACTTCCTTAATTACTTACTTACTAAATTACTTACTAAATTGCTTACTTACTAAATGACTACATTACTTACTAAATGACTTACTAAATGACTTACTAAATGACTTCCTTAATTACTTACTAAATTATTTACTAAATTACTTACTTACTAAATGACTACATTATTTACTAAATTATTTACTAAATTACTTACTAAATTACTTACTTACTAAATTACTTGCTTACTAAATTACATACTAAATTAATTACTTACTAAATTACTTGCTTACTAAATTACTTACTGAGTTACTTACTTACTAAAATACTTACTTACTAAATGACTTACTTACTAAATGACTTACTAAATTACTAAGTTACTTACTAAATTACTTACAAACTAAATTACTTACTAAATTAATTACTTACTTACTAAATTACTTCCTTAATTACTTACTTACTAAATCACTTACTAAATTACTTGCCAATTTATTTACTTACCAAGTTACTTACTAACCAAATTACTTACTAACTAAATTTCTTACTAAATTACTTACTAAATTACTGACTTACTAAATTACTTACCAAATTACTTACTTACTAAATTACTTACTAAATTACTTACTTACTTACTTACTTACTTACTTACCATAATCGACTTTTCGTCAAAACCTGCAAAGTGAATCGTCTGGAGATTTTCCACTTCAAGTTTTGTTGTGCGAATCGACGCATTCAGGTTGTTCATATCTACACAAAATTAGCATAATCTTATAGAAAAAAGCCTCAGGATTCCGAATCTGTCCTCGGAATCGACTCTGCTATCAAAGTTTAGGAGATATTCGAGTTTTTAGTGGAAGCATGAAAAGGGAAGCTTTTGCTGATAATTTTCTGTTATGTTTACCTGTGCAGAACGGTAATTTATTGTGTGTCAATGTGGACCAATGCAACATATTCTGATAGGAAAAATCCCCAGGATTTCGAATCTGGCTTCGGAATCGAAAAAGCTGTCAAGGTTTAGGAGATATTCGACTTTTATTGGAGGCATTCAAATTGAAACTTGATTGCGTTTAGCTTTAGTTTTTAGACATGCAAAATGGGGCTTCAGAGTGCCTGTATCTGCACAAAATC
>JAVBJR010001166.1:0-8316 GCA_031546965.1 Dysgonomonas sp. | reverse complement strand
GTGTGACGTGGAAAGTCATGTAAGTAATTGTTTAACAGTGTAATATTAGTGAATATTCCATCGGATTAAACTTATTGTTCCGTCAATAATAGCCTATGGATACGTGCATTACGAGTAATTGTCTTGTACGAAGCTATCCAGAAAAGGTAGCCCTTCCGAAAGGAGCAGCCGGAACCGCGAGGGAAAGGCAATAATCGTTAGTATCAAATGGTTGGGGAGCTTGGCTGAGTGATATGGCTAACATAAGTGAACTGTCGTTGACGCATCGTAACGTAATGAACAAGCTAAAGATGCTGAGCTTGAACCAAAAGGTATGCAGTCGGATAACCCCGAACCTTGTGGGGTTACACGGATATTAAGACTGTCGGTGTATAGGCAGAGCCTAAGTCATTCATATTGTTACTTACATGAAACACGGAAACCCCGTATTCCTCCTGAATTTCAGGACAGTGAACCGAAAGGTTAGCTTATGGGAATGCGGGAATAGGATTGCGGAAAAAGCGAATGCCATTCTGTAATGGAAAGGATAGGAGTTGGCGTACTTCCCATGAATTGGGACAGGTACAACATTATTCCGCTGCGAAAGCAGGCTGACGTCCGCATTAGGTAATTCTTTACAAGAAACTTTTAGAACTTTTAAAAATGGGAAAGCAAATGAACGAAATTCAAACATCGTGTGCGCCAATTGACCAAGAGCAGGACATCTGGATAGGTCTTGACTGGAACAGATACCAAATCAAGGTTCGAAAGCTACAAGCACGTATTGTAAAGGCTCAGAAGGAAGGTAAATATGGTAAGGTGAAAGCTTTACAATGGATACTGACCCATTCGTTTGCAGCTAAAGCCTTAGCTGTAAAACGAGTGACTTCTAACAAAGGTAGGAACACTTCAGGTGTAGACAAAGTATTATGGTCTAAGCCGCTATCTAAACTGAATGCTATTCAGGAACTAAAAAGAAGAGGTTACAAGCCTCAACCTTTAAAACGGGTACATATTAAAAAGAGTAATGGAAAATTACGCCCTCTAGGAATACCGACAATGAAAGACAGAGCTATGCAGGCATTATATCTAATGGCGTTAGACCCGGTATCGGAAACTACTGCGGATAATCAATCGTATGGATTCCGCAAAGAGCGAAGAGCCGGAGATGCTATACATCAATGCTTCATCAATCTGTCTAGAGAAGTGTCCCCTCAATGGATAATGGAAGGCGACATAAAAGGTTGCTTCGACCACATCAACCATGATTGGCTTATCGAAAACGCTCCAATGGACAAAATCGTGCTAAAGAAATGGCTGAAAAGTGGAGTTGTTTTCAACAAACAACTGTTTCCAACAGAGGAAGGTACGCCACAAGGAGGAATAATATCACCGACTCTGGCTAATATCGCATTGGATGGAATCCAAAAGATACTGAATGAACAATTCAGAATATCTTATTCCAAAAAGAAGACTATCTACCCTCAAATTCACCTTATACGATATGCTGACGATTTTATTATTACAGCAAAAAGTAAAGAAACATTAGAGCAGGAAGTTATGCCTATGGTCAAAGAGTTTCTTTCGGCAAGGGGGCTTACCCTATCAGAAGAAAAAACGAAGATAACTCATATTGACGAAGGTTTTGATTTTCTTGGTTTTAATATAAGGAAATACAAAGGGATACTTCTTATCAAACCATCTAAAGACAGTCAGAAGAAATTTCAGGAAAAGGTTCACAAAGTAATAACTTCCAATAAATCAATTCCACAGGAATCTCTGATAAGACTGCTCAATCCCGTAATCACAGGTTGGGGAAATTACTTCCAACACAGCGTTGCCGCAGAGGTCTTTCAAAAAATGGACTTTCATATTTTTCGAAAATTATGGCAGTGGTCGTTAAGACGGCATCAGAGTAAAGGTAAGGGATGGGTAAGAAATAAATACTATCATGACTATAACGGGAAAACTTGGAGTTTTGCTTCAACTTTCGAGAAGAAGGGACAAACCAAATTATACCCGGTTAAACGACTGGCAGATATCAAAATTACCCGATATGCAAAACTTAAATGTGATGCAAACCCATACGATCCAGATTGGAAAAACTATTTTGAAGATCGGGACACCCGTATGATGCTTAGCTCTGCAAAAGGAAAAAGACCGCTACTCTATATCTGGAAGAGGCAGAATGGAAATTGCCCATATTGCAAAGAAAGGATAACAAGCGACACGCCATGGCGAGTATCTGAAAATAGTGTAAATGGAAAGATAATGCGGACTTTAGTCCATAGTTACTGCGGAAGACGAAAAGTAGAACTACAAAAATTAGAAGAAGATGAGCCGGTTTCTATATAGAAATTTTGAATTACTTGAGCCGTATGATGCGAAAGTATCACGTACGGTTCTTAGAGGGGAAAGCTCCCGTAAGGGAGCCGACCTACTCGACAAAGAGTATTACGATGCCCTGAAATCGGTACACGATCTGGTAAAAGACGCGAAAAAGGTACAGCAATCAATATTAATGGTGGGCGACATATCAGACATCTATATGGTCAACTTTCAAAAGATGATGAGTGATCCAAACTATTCGGTGGACGAACTTTCCGCCATTGCATTAGGATATACTAAACTCTTGGAAGAGAGCGGTTCACTGATTACGGATTTAAAAACCGTAGTCACAGCAAATGGATTGTCCATGTCTGACAAAGAACGAATGGATGTAATTGATAATGTCCATGAAAATATGCGTGAATTGCGAAGCCTTTGTCAATATTATACGGACAAAAACATCTCGGTTTCTTACCTCAGGGCAAAGAAAATAAATGATACGGATCGGATTATGGCTCTCTACGGAAGCCCGGAAGAAAGATACTGGTAAACGATGGACTTTGAAAACTTACATCAAATTCTACGGAATTTATATACAGAAATGATGCCCTTGTGTAGTAATATGACAGGGGTTGCCAAAGGAATAGCAGGACTGGGTGCATTGTTCTACGTTGCCTCCCGTGTGTGGCAGGCACTATCGCGTGCCGAACCAATTGACGTGTATCCGCTCCTGCGTCCTTTTGCCATTGGATTGTGCATTATGTTTTTCCCGACTATCGTGTTGGGAACTATCAATGCAGTAATGTCTCCTGTAGTGACAGGAACGCACTCTATTCTCGAAACCCAGACTTTCGATATGAATACCTACCGGGAGCAAAAAGACAAGTTGGAATATGAAGCTATGCACCGTAATCCGGAAACGGCATGGATGGTCGATAACGAAATATTCGATCAGAAAATGAAAGAATTGGGAATGTTGGATGCTCCCCAAATGGCAGGAATGTATATGGAACGTGGGTTAAACGACCTGAAAAATTCAATACAAAAATTTTTCCGTGAATTATTGGAACTGCTCTTTCAGGCTGCCTCTCTTGTTATTGACACGATACGGACATTCTTTTTGGTGGTATTGGCTATCCTTGGACCGATTGCCTTTGCCATATCGGTCTATGATGGTTTTCAATCGACACTGACACAGTGGATCAGCCGCTATATTTCAGTATACTTATGGCTGCCTGTATCTGACCTGTTCAGTGCGATATTGGCTAGGATACAGGTTTTGATGCTCAAGAGTGATATCGAAAATTTGGATGATCCCGGTTTTATACCCGATGCTAATAATTCGGTTTACATCATTTTTATGATTATCGGTATCATCGGGTACTTCACTATACCGACGGCGGCAGGTTGGATTATCGCGGCAGGTGGCGGTGGTAATTTTAACAAGGCTGTCAATCAAACCGCCGGAAAGGCTGCTTCTGCTGCCGGTGGAGTAGCAGGTTCGGTAGCCGGGAATATCGCAGGTCGATTGATGCAAGGGGGAAACTCCGGTAGTGGTAGCGGTGGCGGTTCGCAACAAGGCAGCGGCGGTTACGGGGTAAATGGCAGTAATCAGGCTTCGGATTCAGCAGGCTCGGGAAACTCCGGAAGACCATCACCCACTCCTAAGTAAATAACACGAAGTCCGTACTGTAATTTGAATACTGTGCGGACTTCATAAAACAAAAAAAATGGAATTTAAATCATTAAAAAATATTGAGACATCATTCAAACAAATACGCCTGTATGCCATAATCTTCCTGGTTGCCTGTACTCTTTTGACCGTTTATTCGGTATGGAGTTCGTACAGGTTTGCAGAAGCACAACGGCAGAAGATCTACGTGTTGGATGGTGGAAAGTCGCTTATGTTGGCGCTTTCTCAGGATATGTCGCAAAACCGCCCTGTGGAAGCAAGAGAACATATCAAGCGGTTTCATGAACTGTTCTTTACACTCTCTCCCGATAAGTCAGCCATTGAAAGTAACATCAACCGTGCCTTGTTTTTGGTAGATAAAAGTGCATTCCGGTATTACAAAGACCTCTCGGAAAAGGGATATTATAACAAGATTGTATCGGGCAACATCAACCAAACCATTACAATAGATAGCGTATCGTGCAACTTCGATTCATACCCCTATAAGGTGGAGACCTACGCTAGACAGATGATTATCAGGGAAAGTAATGTGACTGAACGAAATCTGATTACCCGTTGCGACCTAATTAACTCTGTACGCTCGGACAATAACCCGCACGGGTTTACAATAGAGCAGTTTGAAATTTTAGAAAACAACGACATTAAAGTAATGGAAAGGTAGTTTATGATACACAATGCATTTACAAAAGCACAGGATTGGTTAGATGACCGCCTAAGGTGGGTGTGTGGTCAGATTAATCCGGATATGCGGCTGATTATCATCCTTATTCTATTTCTATTATTCAGTGGCGGTTCATTGTATATGACTATTTCAGCCATTTACAACATAGGAAAACACTCGGGCGAACAAATGCAGATAGAACATCTTGAACGCCTCAACCTTAAGATAAATCGGGAGCCATTACAAATGGGAGAGGACAGCATTCAACAGGAACAATTTAAAAACAATCATTATGAACGAAGAAAAAAATAAGGAGGAAACTCCAATGGTGGAAGAAAAACCAACACCCAAACCACAGCAGCCTAAAAAAGAGCTGACACCCGCAGAAATTCAGAAGCGTAAGAAATTGGTAATAATGCCCCTGATCTTCTTGGTCTTTGGTGCAGCCATGTGGTTAATTTTCGCCCCATCAGGAGAAAAGGATAAAGAGCAAACTTCAGGTTTCAACTCCGACATCCCCATGCCGAAAGAAAACGGGATTATTTCCAATAAACGCGATGCTTACGAAAAAGAAGCCCTTGAAAAGAAGGATGCGGAAAAAATGCACTCTTTACAGGATTTCGCTTTTGCCCTTGGCGAGGGAGAAGAAGATCTATCGAAAGAGGGGTCTGAAGATTCTGCTTCCAAACCTGCTAAGGCGATACAATCATCGGCAAGTGCTTATCGGGACATCAATAATCAAATGGACAATTTCTACGATCAGCCTGCCACCGAAGTGGACGAACAATCGCAGTTGGCTTTGGAGTTCCGTATTCAAGAACTGGAACGCAAGGAGACTGAAAAAAGTGATACAAAACGTTTGCAGGATGAGCAATTACAGATGGTTGAAAAATCTTATCAGATAGCGGCTAAGTATATGCCGGGTGCGATGCAAGGCACTCCGCAGAGTGATGAAGCCTTGCAATCCGATTATATGACTGACAATAGCTCAAGAGAAAAAGCAGTTGCACAACCTGTCAGGCAGATTCGGGAGAATGTAGTGTCGATTTTGGCGACTCCTGTATCGGATTCGGTATTCATTGCCGATTACAGCCAACCTCGGAATTTAGGATTTAATACGGCTGCCGGAAATGAAAGAGTACAGGATAAAAACAGTATTCGTGCTTGTGTATATCAAACTGTAACTATAAAAAACGGTCAGGAGGTTACTCTTCGCTTGTTGGAGCCTATGCAAGCCGGGAACATCCGTATCCCTTCCAACTCCCTGATAACCGCAACGGGTAAGATTACGGGCGAACGGTTGAATATGGCAGTCGGTTCCATCCAGAATGCCGGAAATATTATCCCTGTAGAAATGCAGGTATATGATACGGACGGTATGCAAGGAATTTCCATACCGGGTTCGGAAGAAATGAACGCAGTAAAAGAAATTGCCGCAAATATGGGATCTTCAGCGGGTACTTCGGTTTCCTTCAGTAATAACGCAGGGTCTCAATTTGCTGCCGACTTGGGTAAAAGTGTAATTCAGGGGGCTTCTCAATTGATTGGCAAAAAGATACGGACAGTAAAAGTGACACTCAAAGCCAATTATCAATTGCTCTTGCTTCCAAAAGAATAATAGCCCCTCTGAATCTCCCCAAGGGGAGAACCTTAATGTTACTCAATAAAAAACAAAAGGGTCTGTGACCCAACCACAAAAAATATCCAATTTTCTAACAATTAAAACAATTCAAAAATGAAACGATTTTTTTTATCGCTTGCTTTAATAGCAGGCATCGGAACTCTCCAAGCACAGGTTGACACAACGGCAACTGCAATTCCTAACATCGGTTCGCCTTCAACAGGTGATTTTTATCTGGGACTTACTCGTCCGCTTACTTTTAATCGCATGATACCGCCATATGCGTTGGAAGTGACTTTTAGTAAGACGGTGTGCGCCCATAAGGGTGAGTAATAAATATCTTCCTTGCAAGAGATTAGGTTAGAGTTCAAAAGAAACCTACCACCAACCGACTTATCCTGAGGGGAAACCCAAAGGGGAGTGTAGCATGTCGGTAAAGTCATAAGTCAGCCAATTGTCAAGCTGCGACTGAATGGCAAGGTGGAACGACAAATATGAGGATGAAGCCCGAATTGGTTAAACGACAGTCCTGTTGCACCTTGTTGAGCAATGACGGAAGGCAATTACAAACGTCATTTCGTAGTACTCTGACGGAGTACTGTTACGTTAAGAGCAAAAGAACTAACTACGAAACAACCGCAATAAGCGGATTAAAGGACGGAAATCGCATCCGACAATTTGTCAAGCAAATAGTTATTACTCATCTAAATGGGGATTGCCTAAATCAGAACGCCGCATGGCTATGGAGTTTAGCTCCTGAATATCTGACATGGCAACGGAGTTCCCGTAGTAGTCCGAACAAGGGAAAGCCTTGTACATGGCGAAGGGGAACAGTTGGATTACTTTAATAAAATCAAAAGATAATGTGAGAGACATGAGAAATCCAGAGATAATATTAAACAATTTAGTGAAACACAGTTCTGTTTCAAGTTATAAGTATGAACGGCTGTATCGACTTCTATTCAATGAAGATATATTCTTCATCGCTTACCAACGCATATATGCCAAACAAGGTAATATGACATCGGGTACTGATGGAAAGACTATCGATCAAATGAGCATTCGAAGAATAGAAACTCTTGTCGAGAGTCTCAAATCAGAAGCTTATCAGCCTAACCCAGCGAGAAGAGTGTACATTCCAAAAAAGAATGGGAAGAAAAGACCATTAGGTATCCCTTCTTTCGAGGATAAGTTAGTGCAGGAAGTAGTCCGAATGATATTGGAGACTATATATGAGGGGTATTTTGAATATACCTCACATGGCTTCCGACCACATCGGAGTTGCCATACTGCGCTCACTCAGATTCAAGAAAAGTTCACTGGTGTAAAGTGGTTCATTGAAGGAGACGTAAAAGGATTCTTCGATAATATCAACCATGATATTCTTGTAAACACTCTGAGAGAGCGTATATGCGATGAACGCTTCCTACGCTTGATTAGAAAATTTCTTAAAGCTGGATATGTTGAACAATGGCGATTCCATAATACGCATAGCGGAACTCCTCAAGGTGGTATTGTTAGCCCTATACTGGCCAATATCTACCTTGATAGATTCGACAAATACGTTAAAGAATATGCTGAAAATTTCAACAAGGGAGAGAGAAGACGAATAAGTTCAGAATACCGTAGACTTAATAACAAGAAAACAAGACTTGCAAAGAAGCTAAAATCAATAACGAATGAAACCGTAAGGGATAATATGATAGCAGAGATAAAGGAAACGTTGACAGAAACCTTCGCAACTCCTTGCCAAGACCCGATGGATGCAGAATACAGACGAATACAATATGTTAGATATGCCGATGACTTCTTAATCGGAATTATTGGAAGCAAAACCGAGTGCATTAAAATCAAAGCAGACATTGCCAAATTTATGGCAGAGAAGCTAAGATTGGAACTTTCAGAGGGAAAGACCCTGATAACAAATGCACACGATAAAGCTAAATTCCTAGGATACGAAATATTTGTTCGTAACTGCAACTTTCGACACAAGGACAGCAAAGGCGTTATGAGACGTTTCGGAAATGGCTCGGT
>JAVBJR010001198.1:0-2930 GCA_031546965.1 Dysgonomonas sp. | reverse complement strand
ACTTCTGCATGATATATAGAGGGGTGGGGGTTAATAACAGATTATGTTAATTAGGTGTGTTAATTATTTGTTAATTAGGGGGTGTTAGTTAGGTATGTTATTTAGGCATATTAATTAGGTGTGTTAACTATGTATGTAAATTATTTATGATATTTAGGCACATTAATTAGGTGTGTTAACTAGGCATGTTAATTATGTTTTAATTAGTTATGTTAATTAGGTATGTTAACTACGCCACGCCCACCTATATCCGATTTAATATGTTAATTAGGCCGGACTATCGAGGGTGCTCCAGCAGGTGGTCCGTAGGGGGAGGGTAAGGTTTGAATTTTTTACATTAGAGCAGGTTGTCCGTAGGGGGAGGGTAACGTTCAGCCCAGAGTGAATTTTTGAATTTTTTATATTTGAGCAGGTGGTCCGTAGGGGGAGGGGAGGGTTCAGCCCAGAGTGAAATTTGGAATTTTTTATATTAGAGCAGGTGGTCCGTAGGGGGAGGGGAGGGTTCACGAAGGACTGAAATTTTGGTCCCGCCCACTTCCGGTCGCTATAAATCCAGCCAATCAGGATAGGCCACGCTCACTTCCGGTGGGTGGTGATCAAGGGGGTGGGGACGGCCGGACTATCGAGGGCGCCCAATGACCCTCCTATACTACTAGGGTTGATGCTGTAATAGCAGCAAAGGGCCATGTCACCAAGTATTAATTGACCTTTTTCAGTAGCACCGCCTTTTTCCAATATGGAGGTATAGTTGGGATAAAGCTGCAAACTGGTTGGCAGAAAACCAGTTTATCCACTTCATCTCAAATAAGGCGCCATTTTTTATTGTTTTTTCAGCCAATGGCTGCTTATTACTTAAAAAGGTTAATTGACATGGGCGATTACTTTTGGGAGCAGCAGCACAGTGGGAAATTATTTTTGACATGACAATAAATTATTCTTATTGGTCTCAAATTTTTATTTTTTTCATATTTTGTCTCAATCTTTTCAACAATTGCTTGTTAATTACCAGCAATTGAAATGCCATAATTTGGCCAGTAAAATTGTAACGACATTCTTGTGTATCAGCTATCATTCTTTTCAAATGAGGTCAACATTGGTGTGGTTGAATACTTTTGGAGTTGGGTTGTAATTGCCGTTGTTGGAGATGTCGTTTTGACTGCAGTTTATGGTTGGTCACAACGTCGGTCTTTTGACCTTCAAACGACGTCATTTCACTTAAAATTTACTTTTGACTAACACATAAACGACTTCCAATTTTTGGTCATGTATTACTAGGGTAGTTGCTCGCTCGTACATTCAGTGCTTTTGCTATAACAAGCATTTGACTGGTAAGTGACATTTCTCCTAACTTTTATTTAAATCTGCAAGCCCGCATTTATATTTTTTTGTCTGGGATTTTCATTTTTTGGACCATTGCTACTGGTTCTAGACGAACAAAAGTTTTCAAAATCTCACACAGTTGCCATTGTTCTCTACTGTTATTGAAATCATTTTTTTGGATTGTGCTATACTGCATGCCTTTGTCAGGGATTTTAAATTTCTTCACCACATCAATTTTGCTTTACACCAACCATTTCTTGCAAAATGTTTCCCAATGTAAGCAAACAATGTTCGTTGCATAAATAAGATTTTAAAGGGCGTCCACAGACCTGGAAAACCGGGAATAGTCAGGGAATCTTTCAAGAAGTCAATATAAGTCAGGGAAAATACTAATATTTCTGCATGCACCTTGATTTATGTAATTTGTTAATTTGCAGAAAAATGTATTTTAAAATCATCTGGAGAACATTTTGAAATTCTTTGGATATAAACATCGACTAACAATGAACTACGCAACTACTAAGTATTAAATGTTTTTTTTTGGATATCATGGTTTTAGCATTTTTCCATCATTTATTTACGTTGTTTGCAGCTTGCCATCATGTCCTATTCTGGCAAGTTTAAAATCTGGAAGTCAATATTTCATATTTGTGATAATATTTATATTTCCTACTGTAATGAACAGATATCAACAAGTGATGAAGATGAGACGGCAAATGAGGATACTTCCTTAACCAGCAACACCAATTTATTTCCAATTGCCATAATTCAGCTTACAAAAGTCACCGGAATGCAGTGTGCAAAGGCCAAGAAGACAACTACCCTGACAACTTGAACCTTGTCATAAGGGTTACGAAGGTCCGTCTGTTCTCAACGACTGGAGTGCTCGGTGAGTTACATTTAATTCATTCACACTTTACAGGCTGTGAAGTGTTCCTATATTTTGTATTTTTATGATGGTTGCAATAATTTAATTATTTCGTAAATTTCCTATATTTTACCTATTTTTCCTTCAATGTAAAGCAATGGAATCCACTTCTCATAAGTCATGAAACAAGGCAAAATTTATTGTGCCAACATGTTTCGGCCTTAGTGCAAAAGGCCATCTTCAGGGCTCGGGACTACAACTAATAAACGGAACAAATTTATATAAAAAACATCGAGAGATTTTTAAATTTAAACATCGAAATATTAAAATTCAAACAATATAAATACCATATTGTGAAGAATAAAAAAATCTCAAGTTCCGTAAGTCGCCATCCGGAAGAATACTACTCGAAATACACGAAGTAAAATTAGAGCGATCAAAGCAGAAAAACGGACTAAAAACTACTTACAAAAGAAGCAGAAACTGCTTTGTCAAAGTGTCAGCTAACCATCCCAAAATCGAGTGCAACTAAAAATTATTGTCGAGCCATTTTATAAGATTACCTGGACAAAGGTCAAGTCTAACATTCAAAATCAAATCAGAACCAGTTTTGACAGCCTTACTTATTTCAAGGGATTCCAGGAAATTCAATTTCAACCAATGGTTCTCGAAATGGAGAAACTGGCTTTTAACCTTTCCTGGATCATGACCAGCTATTAACAAATGCTCACTGAACAAAGAC
>JAVBJR010001177.1:0-3170 GCA_031546965.1 Dysgonomonas sp. | reverse complement strand
CGATCTTGGAACGTATTTGAACACAATTGAAGTGTAATGTATTTTTACTGGAACAAATTTGAATATGGAACACATTTGAAATGCGTTTCTAACTGGAGTTTGGAAATGGAACGAATTTGGAAATGGAACATATTTGGAAACAAAACACATTTGGAAGTTGAACACATTTGTTTAACGGAACGCATTTGGAAATGGAACATATTTGAACACAATTGAAAGTGTAATGTATTTTTACTGGAACAAATTTGAAAATGGAACGTGTTTGGAAATGGAGCACATTTGGAAGTGGAATGCATTTGGAAGTGGAACGCATTTGGAAGTGGAACGCATTTGGAAATGGAAAGCATTTGGAAGAGGAACACAATTGGAAATGGAACACATTTGAAAGTGGAACGCATTTGGAACTGGAGAAAATTCGATAATGGAACACACGATGGTACAGGAGTGATCCGTCGTGTATCGATACATATCGATGTGGCCCCGCCTCTGAGAACTGTAAACACCGCCTTTGAGCCTTTTGGGCTCACATGTGAGCCTTTTGGTTTGGCAAGTCGGATGTCAGGAGCATATTTTGCACTGAGCCTAAGGCTGCGTTTATGCTCGCCAAAATAGAATCGCTTCAGCGCAACGCTCGCGGAATCGGTGATGTCTGAAACGAACAGGCATCATAAACAACGCTCGCTTTAACATGAGCGGCAACGCATCAAGCACCGATGGAACGCCGAACATGAACACTTCAGCTACTGGACGTCGCGCTTCAACGCACCAATTTACGCGTGCGTTGCCGCTATTTTGGCGAGCATAAACGCAGCCTAATGGGCCACCATAGTCCCGGATGTAAATTATGTCAGTGTGAGGACTTTTGAGAACCTAGGTTTCAGGGTAAATTTGCGAATATTTTTAAACAAATCAGTGGATCGAAAAATTAGAAAAAAATTGGACATACGCAAATACATGTTCATGCATAGGTAATTTTTCAGAGAAATCAGTTGCAAGAAATTTACTGTCAGTTCACCTTTAATATTAGTTTTATTTTTATTGTTGAATGCATGCACAACATTTTCTGTTTAGAATATTAATAATATATCCTTTAAATTATTAAATTTACCTTGTATAGAAATATTATACAGGAAAAATGCAGTTTGTCTAGTCGTTTAATTGGTTGTTTTCCTTATAACTAAAAGCTCAAATCTCTGTCTGTTACCTATAAATGTCCGAAAACGCAAACCGCGGAAAAACGCCGTTTCCTTGAAGCGCCGTTACTTGGTTATTGCTTATAACGCAACTACATAATTAATGGGCAAAACGCCCTTTCCTAGAAGCGCCGTTACATATCCTTACAACTAAAACAAAACACAGCTAAGGTTCATTCTACTGGGAGGTTAGGCATTCTCAAGTTTCGCCTAGGGCGAGTTTGGACGACTGCTTTTCGCTGCCTATAGGTGGCGCTGCCACCGGCGTACAGTGGAGAAGTTTCATTAGAAGCCTGTGTAGCACGTAGGAATACTTAGTTTCAAACGCTAATCACATTTGTTTCGTGTACATAGGGGGGAGTTCGAACTGGAATAAGTTCGAATAAATTATCAGAAAGGATCGAGGCGGAATAAATGTAAGTTTACATTAATATAAATTATTTTTATTTTTAATTATGGTCAGCATTCGGAAATTTAAATGTCCATTATCTCCACTATGGAAAAATTGACAATTTTTCTTGAGGATGAAAATATAACTATAATAAATTAATACAATAAATTTATAAATAAATAATTTATCATAATACATTTGTAAATAATTTATTATAATAAATTTATAAATAAGTAATTTATTATAATACATTTGTAAATAAATGCATTATAATACATTTGTAAAAATTAATTTATTATAATAAATTTATAAATAAATAATTTATTATAATATATTTCTACAATTTAGTTTAATATTAATTTTTAAAGACATTTTTAATTTTTGTTTGAAACGTTTTGTTCTGGCCTAACAAACACCAAGAAGGGTGAGGGCAACTGGAAAATCTCGCAGTTCCACCGTTCACCCTATACAGTGTCATGTACATTTACAGGTGGTATGTACACCACAAGCCATCTGTAAATGTGTGGTTGTGCAATCGACACCCCCTTCTAGCAGGTACGCAGGTAGTTTAGTCGCTGGTTTAACAATGTAGCGCTTGGTGGTAATGGCTCGCATTCTAGCAGGTGAGCATTTAATACAAATTCATATATTTATGCATGACTCATTTCCAATCCCTATAAATCTATGACAGACTTCCGGTCAAGTGTTCCCCAATGGATATGGAAGAGCAAGTCCACCCTTATTCATATTAGGCCACGCCCACCTACTTCCGGTGAGGTCAATGATCCAATTATGTTAATTAGTTTACACCCACATTCCAAGTGATCCGTAGGGGGCAGGGGAGGTCAATAAGCCGGAATTGGGTATACAGGCTACGCCCACTTCCGGGTGGTCCGTAGGGGGTGGGGGAAGTCAATAAACCGGAAACACGTATACAGGCCACGCCCACATTCCGGGTGGTCCGTAGGGGGTGGGGGAGGTCAATAAACCGGAAACAGGCCACGCCCACTTCCGGTTTGTGACGTCACTTCCGACGCTCATTGACCCTGCTATACTACTACTGTGTTAGGAGCTTTAACAGCAATTTACCATTTGAAAAGGGCCTGATTAGGGTCAGTTTTCAGTGCAATTACATTTCTGCTGGCTAGCAAGCTAAACCCTGAGATCCAAAACCACCCTGCAGATAATCAATGAAAAGGCATATGAGGCAATACCACAAATGCTATTTTAAACCCATGAGGGCTTATTTGGAAAAAAAAATTAGCTTTAGATCCGGGGTTTATTAGAGACAGGAGTTCATTGGAGACCGGGGTTTATTTATGCCAAAATTTGGGAAACGCGTTTTTCACTAATACCGTATATTTTCTAATAAAAACCCGGTTCCAATTGAAGCCCGGTTTCCAATTGAAGCCGGGTAAATTTGGCCTGACAATTATTAAAAGCCGGTTTCCAATACAAGCCTCCGGTTTGTATTGGGAACCTGCTCGAACTCCGCTTGTGAAAGCGCCATTATAAGGCGGATTTACTATAACCAATCGAGTTAAAGGACATCTAGCAGGGTATTTTTCGATATTTTTGATTCTGCC
>JAVBJR010001244.1:0-4396 GCA_031546965.1 Dysgonomonas sp. | reverse complement strand
CTGTACCCTATCTCCATCTTTGCACGTACTGTTTACTATGTACATATTTCAATAGATTCGTGTATACAACATTTAAAGGAGAACTGTCAGGGTATTTTTCGGTATTTTTGATTGCAAAGACAATCAGGTCGCTAAATTGATTGAGGGTCAAAGAATATTCAGGCCGGTTGCGAATTTTTTCGGCTGCAGGGATGTTGAGCAATTGCTATTCAAAGAAATCGGATAATCGCCCGATTAGCCCATTACTTGGGTGATTGACTCATCGCTCGACCACGCCCACTGCCGGGTACGTACGTAATCCGTCTGTTTGCGGTTCTCAGGGAAGGAAAACGGTAATTTCATTGAAATACAAGTATAGTTGGACATCTGGACAACAGTTGGCAATGCAACAATCGCACTACGTTGACGTTTTGTACCTCAAACCGAATTTTAACGAATAAAAGGGCGGAGCTACAAAATTGTGCTTAGATTGCTGATAACTTTTTTATTTCATATTATAATTGAAATCTGACTTCACCAACATGTTTTTCACCATGTTTTTCATGTTTGATGAGATTTTTAGGGTATGTAAGGAAATGGGTGACAGTTCTCCTTTAATCTGAAATCATTTTAAAAATATTACATAGGTATCCACATAAACCGGCACAACTTACGAAAAAAAGTTCTTCGCGAGTCTTCGGTGTTTGTAAAGTTCAACTTCGTAGTTTCACACACCCGCAATGTAAGTGTATATTATTTCTAAATTATTGTTTCGTTAATTGCGAGTTATTTACGTTAATACAACCAATGTGATAGTAACCGTAAATTCAGCCATTGTTTCAACGAGTACTTAGCTGAACAATATCCGGTTGTAAATTGCAGCTGTGGTCCGTATTTGATTCCTATAAGTGAAAATGTCCACAACCAAAGAACCAATCACCAAATTTTATTTTGAATGCCACATTACAATTGAATGTTTCCCATAAATCCATCACGGTTGGAATACCTTGTACAGCGCGTGTCCAAAAGTGGCAGTCCATAAAATAAGATTTTCAAACTATGCTCCGTAGACAATTTTAAAGTATTGCACCATTTCAGCACATTTTCGATCTGCAAAAACAGCCCTGGTCATCAAAAATCCCCAAATTCAATAATTTGTTAACGTTAACCGACATGGTATTTTGTCGCGGCTAGCGTACACGCGAACCTCCTTCGTATATTATTGCCGAAATGCAAGTGCCAATAATTTTTGTTACTCTTAATTCGTTGTTGTTGTTTGTTTATGTATTGCCTTACTCTTAATTCGTTGCAACAAGTAATGTTTGCTTTTTCGTGTACCTAGTTTACATTTCAGAGTGCCTAACAAAACCATGTTGGTTACCTTAACGTAAATTCAATAGTAGATTTGCTCTTTAAGAGCAACAATAACATTATAAGTTTATAGGTAACTGCTATGTTGACTTCTTCAGTTGACTAAAAAAAGGGGTAATTGTAGTTTGTGATATTTATTAAATTGAAGTGATTTTTAAATGCAGATTCTTGCACCTTGCTTTTAACTAGATTTATTTATTGAATAGGGAATAAATTTGGTGAAGCTGCTAATTGAAGTGTTGAGAAGCTCTTAAAGGTGAACAGAAAGCTTTTCCTTACCATACTTTCTCTATTGATTTGTGGTAGGTACATCCTCACATACAGTAAAGCAGCAATATACAGCACCTAGTGCATAGGCATTGCAGCACATAAAAATTACATAAAAATGATTACTATAATTTCCCCAGGGGAAATTATTTGTGGGGGAACTATTACAGTACTTAACAGTAATGATAAGGGGGTGGGGGTGCAAAAACGGCAAATTTTATAGTGACGTCATTTGGGAATGTTCCCTATCTTGTATAACCCTTATTTAACTTGTTCCACCTGTATAAAAGTTTCACCATTGTGCGTATAGTTTTATGGAAAGGTTATATACTGTAATGGAAATGTCGAAATAATAAAACAAAAACCAGATGCAACAACACTGCTGAGCTACTATGGGCCATGAAAGTTGTGTTATCACATTTCTCATACAGCTCTGCGATGGCATCAAGGAATTGTTTGAGACCCCGTTATGTTTCCTGGTGATGCCTCTAAAATGTTTTCTATGAGTGCCAAAAAGGTGTATCTAGTGTCTGAAACACTTGGACCGCACTTTCATGGACTTGCAATAACCGATGTCCTTGCATCCGACTTGCCATATACTTTGGTGTATGATGAAATGACCAATCAACAAAATGAAAAGCAGCTGGACATAATGATAAAGTATGTTTTATTTTGCACTTTGAGATTTAAGGTGTCTGCTATGGTTTAATACCGCTGTTCATTTTCATGTAGATATTGGTCCATCAGTAAAGATGAAGTGAAGGTGCATCATTTAAAGACATATTTGATGGGTCATGCAACTGCCAACCAACTCTCGGACAAGTTGCTTAGCGCCATTCATGACCGCAAGCTACCGTTGGAACGGCTCATGATGCTGGGGCGTGATGGGCCAAATGTTAATAAGGCCGTGTTCAACATAATGAACAAATGTGTCTTTGATGTTAACAAGCACGGACTTGTTGACATAGGAACCTGTGTTTTGCACGTGGTGCATAATGCGTTCGTAAAAGGGCTTCCATGCTATGGTAACAATATATCTGACCTCGTAATTGATGTACACCAATGGTTTAAGTTATCACCGGCGAGACAAGAAGATTATGCTGCTTTACAAGTGAAACAAGGTGTTCCAGTGCATAAGTTCTTGAAGCATGTTCCATGCCGGTGGTTAGCACTTCGGGCAGCTTTGAACAGATTTCTAGCGCAGTGGAGTACCCTTTGTGTTTGTTTTCTAACGGAACTACCCAAGATGGACAAATCTGTGGAGAAAAATGCTTGGTTTCTTCGTATCAAGATAGCTTTTCAGCTAAAGGAGACCATTGTTAATGTCCACTTCCTCTTCTCGATTTCAAAAGTCCTTGCGGATTTCTTATAAATCAATAAGCGTAGAGTATTCCAGCCCATTTAATAAAAGAAACTTTCACATCAGTTTCTTTACTTATAATATGTTTCAACCACCAATGTGGCCATCCTCAGATACACCAACTAACAATTAGAAAAAGCCAAGTTCTACGATATATATATACACACACAACTGTCAACTTTACAAAATCGCGTACTCACAATAAATTACAGGGAAACATTATCCGAAGAATTACTTAGCATAAAAGTTTTGCCCCGGATCAACCAAGGCACGTCATTAAAACGAGAAAAATCCAAAGTCTCACTCTACTTTTCAATGACCACTAAAAGACTAACAATGGTACTAAATTAATAAAGGTAAAAATCTAAGATAAAATTCTTAACTTACAAGTTATGCGCTCCAGAAAGCAGAACCCTTTATCCATCTCGTTTACGATGAGCAACTATTACTGTTGAAGAAGCTACTTGGCAAGTTTATAAAGCCAGATACAATCTTTGGTCTGAAGACATTTCGTGCATAGTCAAAACTTGATCTTATCTTGAATCTGTTAAGTAATGATGACATCCATGTTGGGGATGCAAAGAGACAAGCACTGAAGACATTGCCTACAGACGCAGCGCAGAAGCACTGCATCATGGGCATGTGTAATTTCATGAAAAACGCGGCGGAGTACCTCATTGAGGAATACACTCAAAGTACACAAGACCCAGTGAAACAACTTTGTTGCTTAAATCCTAATCATTGTGCAGCTCTATGTACTGTTAAATCAATTCAACGTGTTGCAAAACAGCTGCCAGTGAATGAGAATTATGATTCATTGACGGATGAATGGTTGCTGTACCAAACAGAAGAAACTCTCGAAGAATGGCATACGATAAACTCCGGTGAACTATCGTAGAATGTCTGTGTCGATCACTTCTGGAGGAAAGTATTCGAAGTCCAAAATGCCTTAGGAAATTTCAAACATCCTAATCTCAGTCAGGTTGTGAGAACTGCACGAATTTTAAGCCATGGAAACTCTGATGTGGAACGTGGCTTTTCTGAGAGTGGAGATAGTTACTGCACAACGTAGTTTGCTTCGTGAAGAATCCATAAATGCACTCAGGTCTACAACTGATGGCCTCAAAGCTTTTGATAATAAACCACTCTTGGTTCCATTTACCAAAGATTTCATAGAAATAGGAAGGTGTGCACATGCAAATTATGCACGTCGAATCGAAGAAGACAAAATGAACAAGGAACAGGCTAAAAAGGAGACTGCTGCAAAAATTGCAGCCATAAAAGAAAGAGAACTTTTGCAGAAAGAATTGGGGTAGAAGAACAAGTGCATTCAAACGGAAGAAGCTTTATCACGCCAAAAAATGCAAACCGGAAACAGGTAGAGGTTTGAACGACACTTTTGCAACAAGGAAATCAGAA
>JAVBJR010000641.1:0-5454 GCA_031546965.1 Dysgonomonas sp. | reverse complement strand
GGCTAGAGATATTTGAATTCCGACAGTGGAATCGGATTCAGGGAGGTATTTTACACTAAGGAGTTGAAATTGGGCGACTTGCTGTGGAAACTCAGCAATTTTTGTTGAAAATCTGTGTTTTTGAACAACTTTGAGCACATTTAGAGCCAGTTTTAGCTCGAACAGCTGTAACTTTTGAACGGAGTGAGTTATTTGAATTCTGTAAACGGATTCGGTTTCAGCAACGTCTTCTGGTCAAGTCTGGTGTGGTTTGGAGACATTTTGGACCAACTCATATTTCATCATGTTTTCAGCTCCAACTCATGAACGGCAAGAGATACTTTAAAAGTGGTTGATTTCGCTGAGGTTTTATTTTCGCTATTTTCGCTGAAGTAACCTTTTGCGCTAAATTATTACCTTCGCCAAAATTAAAATCGCGTGAAAAATAGACATTGTCCCCAAAATGTCAGCATATTTTATTCTGTGTTTATATTTACAAAAACCCAATGCCACAATCTTGAAAACTTCCATTTATCATCTCTGAATTTTAACTAATAATTTCAAATGCAACAGAATAATATCATGCTAAAAGTCAGGGTTGATGATCTCGGCCCATGAAAAAACCAAGTTCAATGGGCGTAGTTGCGCTAAAATTAAACCACCGCGAATTAGCTGCACCTGGGCTTTCCGCGGAAATACAGCCCCGCGAAAATAAAGGCTTTTACAGTATATTGTGTTCATGTGAACAAGCAAGCTTACATTTCATTGAAGTTTTATAGAAAAATTGTGAATTCTGTTTTGACAATACCATTTTTAAAATTGCCAATTTATGTAAACTGTTTACTATTGTTGGATACATTTTCATAATGGACTATTTTCACAATATGCAGTGTAATTATTCGAAATACTTGAATACTTTGAAATGTTTATTATGGAATTGTTAATACGTTGTTTGTTGGCCGATTGTTTTCGAAGTTGAAAGAATTTATTGTTGTAAGCGTTGTAAATGTATAATTTTTCTTTGCAGGATATACAATTGACAGAAAAGTTAAGTAATTTTCGGAAAAATACTTGGGAGTAATTTTGTTTGTGTTAGATGGGTAATTTGAACATTTCTTGCGCTGAACTTGGTGTCATCAATTTTTGATGTATTTTTCCTCTTAAATTTCTTATCGGTGGAAGTTATAAGACAAATAGTTAGCAACTGAACCTAAGAGTCACATAACAGAATGTTTGGTATATAAACCTTCCTTTTTTGAAGGTTTCTAACTTATCTCGCGGTGACTTATTGTCGTGAGAGTCTATTGTTCGAGATAATGACGTAATTATGTAAATGAGCTATAAAAAGCAAAGGTGATTAATAAAGATAATTAATGCAGGTTGTGTTGTGCGATTATGTAGATGATGAATGAAGGTGAGGAACGAAAGATGTGGGGAAAGACTTGGTATACTTTATTGAAATCAACAAGGGGGAGGGGGTGTACAGGAGATTTTCGGCGCCAAATTGTCCCATTTCAATACCGTAATAATATATGTGGGCGGGCGATGTTTTTTGTATTTTTTAACATTGAAAAGTATGCTGATTTCCTAAGGGCGCAAATTCTGGTGGTCAAACGTCCTTCTATCAAACGGTGGTGGGAAAATCTTTATTGGGATAACGGCGTTGGTAAAATGGTTAGAGGTTAAATGACGTTGGCCAGATGGGCTACTCCACGTGGTCCTGCAGCCAATCCTCCTCAGGGTTGATGTCCAGCTGCACATTGGGTGGCAGTCAAGTGTCTTTGGGCAAATGGTGGCGTCCATCTGTTCGACTCCGCATTGGCTGGTGGTCTATCGTCCCACACCTGTAATAGACATGAAAATATTAGTCAGCTACCACCGTTCACACAGTGGAGCGAATGGTAGAGCACTTGCCTGCCAACTCGGAGGTCCCGAGTTCGATTCCTGGCGCTGGACTTTCCGCAGGAGGCTTTTTTCCTGGTGGACATTGCTGCGGAGAACTTGGGAAACGGCGAATTCGATGGTGGCCACAAGTCCAACCCTGCAAAATACATGGGAGCATGGCACCCAAAAGTACCAGGGGGAAGGGAGGGTACACTTTTTATATTCTATCTCCAACATCGAAATTTGGACATAGATTCTACATAGTACTTTTTACATGATTTTTAAAATAGTTGTTTTAAAAAAAAATAAAAATCCCACGAGCATTTTTAACCTGTTCATGTACTATTCTTCCAGAAGTTTTCTCCAAGACATTTATTATTTGATGTTCCATGCCAGTTACAACTTCACCTGCAAAATTTCTATCATGTGAAGTTAAAATATTTATTATAAATTAATCAGCTGCGTTCCGTGACAAATTACAATTCAAATATTTTAAACCAGCAGTTTTCATTTATACCACTAATACTTATGAAGAAATTTGTTGTTTTTTCCCCCAAAATTTTCAAAAATACATACACACATCGCCGTTTAGAAATGACATTTCCAGATGTACACCTAAAAGAATTGCTGAAATTTTAATTACTCAGGGTTGCTAACAATCCCTTGAAGTAAATTTCCCTGAGTTTTCCAGGTGTTTGAAAACTCTGGATCCAGAGTGATTACACAAACTTTCCAGAGTATATTCTACGAAGATTAAATTTTGCAAAAATGTCATCAGCAGATCAGAACACCGTAGATTAAATAATCATGTTTGAAATTCCAGGACTCATTAAAAATTCAAAGAATATACATTTTATTGCAAACACTTTTCTTAATAATTTTAAATTCTAAACCTTTCAAGTTGCACGTTTATATTAATTTCCCTGAGTTTTCCATGTTTTGACAAAATTTTGGCAAATTACCTGAGTTTTCCTTGAAGTTTTAGCAAAAGCTAAATTCCCTGAGTTTTCCATGCAGATTTTCCCTGTTTTCCCTGTTGGTAGCAACCCTGTTACTGCTCCTAATTAACTACAAGGAAGTCAGATTTAACCTAAACAGCTGCATTTAACTGTCATAATTACACTGCACCAAAATCTGTCCCAAAAATTAATTCCAACTTCCAATGTTCTCTAGCAGTCCCACGTGACCCACACCACGTGGCTTCCCCCTCCCTCATCAGATTGTGCGATTTTTGTTGCTGCGCTCCACCTTGATACACCGCTGGAAACCTAGTTTTAACAATCTCGCTGGAAATAATAATAATTGTCACCTACCTTACTGCTGTTCATGTCTTTCTGCTGTTGTTATCCTTGAAATAAAGTCTTTAACTCGTATTCTTCCCCTGAAATTGATGTGAAACGATCGATGACGCCGCCATATTGCAGTGTTGCATGATGTCAAAATCTAGTATTCCAAACCCAAAAAGTACTACTTGTTGCTGCAGGATTCCACCTTGGATTCCTGCAAGGTTCCTGCAGAGATGCTTCAGGGATGCTGTATATGCATTGTTGTTTTGAACATCAAAATTTGATAAATGGATAATGCTCATCAATATTTTAAAGGAATTAAAACTCACGAATAAATGTAGTTTTGTTTTAAATTAATTATTGCACGCAGCTGCTTAAATCGTTTTTCCGAACAATTAAGCAAATGACCCACAAATAATATCGCTATACTTCAAATCTGAAACCGGATTCGGGTTCAGCATGAGATGTTCAGTCCTTGCAAAGGACTAAAATTCCAATTTCAGCCTCCTGACTTGCATATTTTCGGAGTTACAAGCAGTTTTGTTTTCCACCTAAAAACAACTTCGAACGTGAATTGCTCAAAAACAGTACAATATAAGACAATACGGTTTTCACATTCGTAAATAGGAGGTCAAGATGGTACTCCGTGCCAATTTTGGTGCTATTCGGAGAGGGTCGACCAATTAGCAGGTTGCGAATTGAATTAGCGAGTTGTCGATTTTCTCGAAAACTATTCACTTTAACTCAATTCCGACAACGGATTCGTGATCAGGAGCTCAAATAGGACCTAGAAACCAATTTTGAGCGAAATCCATTTTTTGACGATTTTCGAAAAAACGGTAAGGGGGTACTCTTAGGTGTTTTTTGAGGTCCGAACGTCGACCTTTTCCGATTTTCGATTTCTTTACGTCGTTCGATAGAGGGTTGAAAGACCTAATGCGGAACCGAATATGAGCCCTATGTCATGCATATGTAATGAGCTATTAGCATTTTAGTGGTTCGGAGCGAGGAACTTTGGGAGCGAATAGCTTTGAAACCGTAAGAGATAATTCAAATCGGTTTGCGGATTCGTAAATAGGAGGTCAAGGAGCTACTAGGTACCAATTTTGGAACGATTCGGAGCGGTCTACCAATTAGCGGGTTGCAGCAGTGAATTCGCTGGTTGCAACCCGCTAATTGATCAACCGCTCCGAATCGTTCCAAAATCGGTAACTAGTAGCTCCTTGACCTCCTATTTACGAATCCGCAAACCGATTTGAATTATCGCTTACGGTTTCAAAGCTATTCGCTCCCAAAGTTCCTCGCTCCGAACCACTAATATGCTAATAGCTCATTAAATATGCATGGTATAGGGCTGATATTCGGTTCCGCACTTAGTTTTTCAACCCTCTATCGAACGACGTAAAGAAATCGAAAATCGGAGAAGGTCAACGTCCGGACCTCAAAAAACACCATGGAGCCCCCTTACCGTTTTTTTCGAAAATCGTCAAAAAATGGATTTCGCTCAAAATTGGTTTCTAGGTCCTATTTGAGCTCCTGATCACGAATCCGTTGTCGGAATTGAGTTAAAGTGAATAGTTTTCGAGAAAATCGACAACCCGCTAATTCAATTCGCAACCTGCTAATTCATCGATCGCTCCGAATCGCGCCAAAATGGGCAAGAAGTACCATCTTGACCTCCTATTTACGAATCTGCAAACCAAATCGTTCCATCTTAAACCGTTTTTAAGGAAATCGCTCTCCAACTTCTTGCTCCGAACCGTTAAATTGCTGATTATTATTTAAATAAGCAATTAAATTGATCCTGATTGCGAATCCGAAGTCGGAATTGAGTTGAAGCAAGATTGAAGTGAATATAGTTTCTGAGAAAATCGACAGCTTGCTAATCCGATCCCAACCAGCGACAATCTTCACATCGTCACTGTATTGCTTACGTTAAAATACTTAATTACGCTGCATGTACACTGCTGTCTCCTGAATACACACATAATATAAACAATTCTAAATGAAATCCTGATATTTATATTACACGAATATGCCTATGAACACCACAAATCTGTCCAACAATCTTAGAACATGCATAAATTTTTTTCCATTTTTAGGTTTCCTGATTCTTAAGAAATTTACAACTGTAATTACTTATCATATCCGGCCAATAATTACTGATATTTACGACAATTAAACTTGCACGTACCGTTTTCACCTTGTTACTGCATGGTCAAAAGCATCAGCTAGGTGTTGCAATACATATGTAGATTCTGTTCATCCAATTGGTCGATCACGTGTCTTATATACATGCTTAAAA
>JAVBJR010000799.1:0-3084 GCA_031546965.1 Dysgonomonas sp. | reverse complement strand
ACATGGTCACCAAACGGTTATTCGTCAGTGGCATATTGGCAGCTAGCATCCTCGGAGGTATCATTGGAGCATTACTTGGACATCTGGCTCTGGGGAAAGGACGTAACGTCAATAGTCAGAATGGTGGTGGTGGTCAAGCTAGTGTTGACCCTGTGATAGATAGTTCAGATGAAATCCACACCAAAGTGAACTCCTCGTATATACAAGACATGTTCAGGTACAGTATAATTGCTGTTTGTAGCCATGCTGCCTGTTTACAGGCTAATGAAAAGTGTACTTGGTCTACAGACCATTTAAACAGCATGTGCAGTAGTTTGGTGTCAATTTTTTGTTTGGGACGGTGCCAATGTTAGCGAGCTGCATTGTAGACAACCGGAAAGTGTCAGCCAAAACACTGTTACTGCGGATGACGCACATGCAAACAAATTTATACTAGATCATATGTTAACATGAGAAATTAATGTGTACGAGTTGTTTTGGTGGAATAGGTAAACAGGAATTAAATATTTCATCTGATCTGCAACAAGTTGAACCAATATATTTCAACTTTGAGATTCCATAGAACATTTGTTCAGCAGTGAAACTTACAAGACTCACTGGTGCAATGGCGGCAAAAAAACGTCCAGATCATTTGCTTTTTAACTGTTAATTATCATTGTTTGCTCCTAAATGCTATTGCTAATTGCCACGCAATTTCAGTAAAATCCATGGTATGATGATATAACAGTATTCCACCAAGTAAGGTACACTGTATTCATGACAATCACACATGTTCATGTAAGGCAAAATGTTGACATGATGTTATTTCAGTGGATTTGAAGGTCTGCATTTGACATCTCCCTGTAGTTTAAAGTTATCTTTCGTGTGTAAGCAGAGATGTAGGACTTTTTTCCCCATCAGCTATAAACAGCATCCCCATTTTAGCGATTGTGCTATTTGTGATTCTTTGTGGCAAGTGTACATAAACAATTCCCATTTTACAACTGTCCAGCGCCAGAACTTAATAAGCAATTATACATTTCCATACTTATTTAACACCACCCGGAATAACAATACTATTCATAATACACATATTTACAGGGGAATCTCTCTATATAGTGTCTCTCCTTATAAGGCCATACTCTTGTAAGATACTTGGCTACAATGCAAGAACATTTATGTACGCACACATATACAAGTTAAATTAAAAAACATGTTATTTTTAAAAAATGCTGTATTTTAAGGGTGCAGTGCCATTACCAATTCTACCAATTCAAAGAAATACATTGGGGAGGCCGTTATATGGAGATTCCATTGTATATCTGTATAATCAAAATCTTGGAGACAAATTATAAAATGTTATACTGATTGCAATTTGTTATTGTTAACATGTGGATAGTTATTATTGCTTTTGCTGATATTTTGTAGGAACATTACAAATTCTGTAAGGCCAGCTGGTTCCACTGAATCACAGCAGTCTGCTGCCTACATTGCATCCCAATGGAAGGAATATGGACTTGAAGAAATTGAATTAACTTCTTACCAGAGAACACTGTGGCTACCAGACGAATCACCAAATACAGTGAGTGTTGTGTTTGGCTACCGTGTTGCAATTACATGAAACGCTGAACATATTTTTCAGATTACATACAATGACTTAAAAGGAAATACACAAAGTTTTTCAGTTAGACATCGCCCACTCTACTCCAAAGAAGAAAGTGATGTCAAAATTTATCATCCTTTTGCTGCCCATTCTGCAGCAGCAGCCAGCGAGGCATGTCCAAATCTATCTCTACTAAATGCTTGATATAATGATAATAATACATGTTATTACACCTCTAGGGGACGCTAATCTACGCCAATTATGGCAGAAGTCAAGATTTTGCTTGGTTGTTAAACCATAACGTTACAATAAAGGACAGCATAATCATCGCACGGACTGGGAAGATTTCAGCTGGTGTAATTGTGAGTAACATTCACTCAAATACAGTATATAAGTTTTATATACGAGGACATTTTTATATTGTAGGTGTCAAATGCAGAAAGGCATGGTGCAAAAGGAGTGATATTATACTGTGATCCTGCGGAGTGCGCGGCGGAAGGGCGTACAAATGTCTACCCTGACAGATTATGGTTGCCAAGCACTGGAGTAAAAAGTGAATCATGCAGGATTATGCCAGAAGACATTACATTAGAAGGTATGAGACAAATTACAAATTAGAATTATAAAGTAGAGCTGTAACATATTTTATATAGTGACTTTGTCTTCCAGATTCTTTTAATGTCAAGATACCGGTTCAACCAATCTCGTATGACCATGCTGAACGATTACTAGAGTAAGTATATACACAATGTTCAATTCACTGCTGTAAATTTTATAATCAATTTTGCATGTATTTAAGGACTTTAACTGATGTCGAACCACCATCTGATTGGAAGGGAAAGTTAGAACGCATCAGTTATCACGTGAAGTCGATGAAGTTGGATAGGTGAGGAACGCATAGATCTATTGAAATTGTGTTTTCATCATTGTTTAACTATGTACCAACATCTGATTACAAACATTTATACTGTAGCAATGTCAAAATGGAAGTGAAAACACTTGCTGTGAATACTACTATTCAAAATGTCATTGGAATAATCAAAGGAAGCTTAGAGCAAGGTAAATTAATGCATCTTTTATATGTATAAACAATTGAAAAACAGAACTGTAGTCAATTCCGAATCACAATTGTGAAAGTATATTTATCTTTCTAGATAGGTATATTTTGATTGGCAGTCGAAGGGATTCGTGGACTTTCGGGGGATTTGGATCCGCGTCTGGATCCGCTGCACTATTGGAAACTGCTCGAGTGTTTGGAGAAATGTTAAAAAAAGGTAATGACTCAAAATAAAAATGTTATAAGAAATTAAGGATTTTTTTTAAAAATTACAAATGAGGGGATACATAACGAATTGCAAGCATTTCTAAACATAGACTTCCGACCAATGCGAACTTTGATGTTCTGCAGCTGGGGAGCAGGAGAATATAATTCCCTCGGTTCTACTCAATGGGCCAAGGTGATATGAACAGAAATTAATTTCTAAATGTATTATATTGATTTC
>JAVBJR010000234.1:0-2680 GCA_031546965.1 Dysgonomonas sp. | reverse complement strand
GCAGAGGGGAGGAATGATCCAAATGAAGGGGGGGGGGTGGTATTTGGTTTGCACCTGGGCGCCAGAAAACTCTCTGTCAGTGGATGACCATCCCCCCTCCATTTGGACTATTCCTCCCCTCTGCGCCCTAGGCAACTGTCTTCTCTCTGTGGCCCCACAGTAACTGGAATTCTATTAAAATTGGGACCATCTATATTATTTCACAGAGTTCTTGGATAGGTCCTTTGGAAAATACAACACCTTATAAGTCAAAACACAAGTAAATTAAGCCTTATATATTTATGGTTGTAGGGGGCATACTTAGGCTGCTGTTCCAGAGACGTTGTGGCCACATTGCAGTAGTGGGAGTAATGGATATTTACGGATCACTTGTTTCAAAACACTGTACTGTAAATACATGTATGGTTATTTCCATGGGTATTCTATGTATTAATTATCTTAATTACGTTCAACACTCTAATTCTTCAGTTCGCAGAATGGACCTTCATATATCCCACGGACAGCTGAAAAATACATTACACAATATAAAATATATTGAAACGTACGTATTGTAGCTGGTAAACTTAAGAAAGCACCCTCCGAGACAATGTAAAGTACTTACAGTGAAACCCCGTTATAAGAAACTCGCTTATAAGAAATACTTGGATATAAGAAACTTTTTTTGAAGTCCCGGCTGAAAGTATAGGCATTTCCATGTTAAGCAACTCGGATATAAGAAACTCGGATATAAGAAATACTCGCTTATAAGAAATATAAATGTTAAGAAATTTGGACAAAAAACTCGGATAAAGGAAATTTTCCGAGAAAGACAGCAGTTATGCAATCAGGATGTCTTAGGATATAGGAGAAAGATTTAAGTCGGAGAGCGTTTGGTATTATATTTTGTAATTATATTTTATAGTTAATAATTATTTAGTTCATAGTTAGTATTTTATTTTAATATTATTATTATTTACAGAAAACGACTAAGTGTTTGTCGACAGTTTGTAAGAAATATCTCTCTTTCAATGCCAGACTGGCAAGAAATAAAGACTTACGTACCAGTAATGCAATCCTACATTATTATTGTCATCGTAGCAGAACATAATTTATTTTTTTGAAATAAATCACTTGTAAAAAAATCACATTCTGTCAGTTTTTCTGCCATAAATAGGTATTTTTTTAAATCTCAAGAAAGTTATGTTAAGCACTGACATCACCCCCTGTTCCATACTTTTACATCATTACATTTCTCCCCATTATAGAGTGACAAAAATGAAGTTGCCATTGGATATACCTACTGCAACCAAATGGTGATCAATCGGGTCATAGCCTCGTTTCCCTTGGTCCCCCTTTGCAAGTATACACTGTCACTTGCTCATTATAGACTTGGAGCAGCTAAACCAAGTAATTTGGATATTTTAGAATATCAGTGGACACTGTTATTATTTTCCAAGTACCGGTACACTTAAATAATATTTATGGATTATATGGACAATTTTATAGCGTTTAGATCGAAGCATTTTGTCAATCTGTCATGTCAACTGTAAATATAATCAACAGAGTGAAACATGTTTAAGATGACCAATAATTGTTCAAAACCAGTCAAATTTGACTGGTACTTTTTCCAAGTCAGACCAATATTCCATACTTCCATACTTGCACAAACGCCCCTCACTGCCACCAAGTAATAACAGCTGACTTAAATGTCTTTTAGTACACCTAATAACAAACAACTTTAAGGCTGTGTTGTACCACATTGAGGGACCATATGCGAAACAACATTTCCCTCATACCACTAGTGCCTCTAACATCATGGTCCTAGGTCGCATTTGGCAGGTGGTCTTATCACCAATGTCTGCAACACATCCTTGTCACATGTCTGCAGCAGGTAAGCTGCATACAGCACAAAGCTGTGAATGTTTCACTTGCAGCCTTAATGCATGCATGCAAAATTTCTGTAAGTGAACAGGGAGGGAGGGTTACGAAAAATGCAATTTTTGTTTAACGATATTTAACAATAGACCCTAATGTCAATACAGTTTTATCTCTCAGTAATGACTCCCCTTATGAGGCCATTCCCTTATAAAGTACAGTTTATATCCCCCTTGATATATCCCATGTAATTGCACACCTTATAAGAGCAGTTCCCTTATAAGTAGCAATTTTGTTCTGCCCGAGGTGACAAAATTGATTTTTATAAGGGCAGTAAACGCTCTTTGTTGATTAACTGGCTGAAATGCATGCTCAAAAACGTTTTGGAGACGACATTGTTTATAGTTGTGCTTTCACAAAAACCTATTTAAATGTGTAACAAATGATGTTTCATTAATATTTTTTTAAGTGCAGAGAACTGTTATAGCGGCATTCCCTTATGAGAGCATATCCTTATAAGGGACAAGCTTTTGGATCCCTTAGGGTGCCATTATAGTGAGATACCACTGTATTACCATTATTAAGGTAGACAGGCAGATTAACAACGGATAGGTCCTTTTAACTGATTACACTTACGTTTCACTGCTTTTGTTCAGCGACACCATCCACAATTTTCTTCAGTTGTTGTTATTAAATAACATAGGGGAGACCGGGGATGAATGGACAACAGGGCATTATGCACCAGTCGATCTAGCGTTAAAACCACGATTCTAAAAATCTTGAAATTGCGATGGTAGCAAGTATTTGACATGTCTAAAGTCGCGTT
>JAVBJR010001006.1:0-6137 GCA_031546965.1 Dysgonomonas sp. | reverse complement strand
TAAATAATTGAGCTCTGGAAGCTTCTAGAAGTTTCCAGAGTGAAACAGGAAGTGCTGAAACAAAGGAGAGCAAAGGGCTTTGGAGCGAATTTAGCAGTGGCCCCTTTGCTGCGTAAACAAGGTCATAAACCCAAAATAGCGAAACATTCGAGCAAAAATTGAGTACAAAGAATATTGCAGAATATAAGAAATATGACAAATTACAACGATTTAACATGCACTTGGCATTACATCTACCTATGGTCCCAACAATATCAATTTAGACAGGTTCTAATGTACGTACATATGAGGCTCATTTCAAAAATAAGGGCCGATTGAGTATAAATCATAAAGCAATTAAGAGAAAAATATGTCTCAGTTGTTTCAAACATATACATTACCGCTTTATTTTACATTGTAGTCACCATAATTTTCCAAGCCCCTTGGTCGCCATAAAAAAATGTTTTTGTAGCTCCACACATAAAATTCGACCGCCTGGGAATTAAAAATTTCAAATCTAGTGACCGAAATTGGCTCGTGACCATATACGAATAGTGCATACACAGTAACATCAACTGATTGATTGGCCACCTAGCGATCAAGTTTTCAACCTGCTGACATGTCTTTATGTGACCTTGAGTGCTGATTGATGTGAAAATCAACAAACTCCTGAAGTTGTGAAGATCCGTCAATGAAGAGTTGAAAACGGCAGTGATCTACTGGCTGAAATCCCAGGCGGCGGAATTTTATTTAGGGGCCTTAAAAACATTTTTACAGGAATACTAAATTTCGCCAAGTGCTTTCATTTACGATGGTATAAGTTGCGACTGTGTCCATTAAAACTTGTGACATTTCTGATAAGCTCTATCCACTCTTGGCTCTATTAATGGCAAGTACATACATAAATTGTTATTAAGTTCCCAAACAGGTATTACGTGGGCTATCCGGGAAGTATTAGCCGTTATTTTATTATTATTATTTAAAAATACAAAATTAATTTAATTTACGAAACGTTTAACATGCATTTCATACTACATATTTCTAAAAATATTAACGTATTTTTACAGTGTTTTTTTTTTGTTATAAGAAAAATTACTGCACCGCTAAGATCCTTCTATTTTGCCGCCAGTAAAATAAGTAATTGAAGCACGTGTGCTTCAATTAGAGGTTTTACAGTGTATTAAGCTAATGTATGACATGTTTGTTCATGCCTTCATTGTTTATATTTACAATGCTTGAACCTTGTACTTGGTGCTTAATATTTTTATGGCTCGTTGCCATTATTTAATTACTCATTGCGTAATTCTGTTTTCGCGATTGTGATGTAATCCAGGTATTTTGCATACCTACATAGCTTTTAACTCCTTTACCACAGCTTTTAGCTCGTTTTCAATGGTTTTTAGTGAGTATGAAACGGAAGCTTTTTGTAAATGTTAGTGCAGTGCTACTTGTGATGTGAAGCTGGCTGGACCCAACAAATGTGAGTGGTGTAAATGTTTTTGCTAAGGTCAAGGTGGTTTTGGTTTTGTGTTTGTCAACTTTTAACAATCCTCATTAAACCCAAGTTGACAACCTGCATAGAAAGATCTACATTTTGTGTGAACCAATGAAAGAAAACGATGTTTGACCTAGTTTGAACTGTCAAACTTTTATCAGATGTGAGGAGCAATTCATAATAAAGGGAACAAATTTTACCTGTCTTCAGGAATTGATTTATTTGGATAATAAAGCAATACTCGAGGCAATACTGCTCAAAATGCAGGTGTTGCACTGCCATTACTGGCAATGCTTATAAAACCAATACACTGATGGCATATATGTGACCTGATGGACGTTATTTTTCTTAACGCCAAGAATAAATTTCACATGCAAGATCATAATTTTAAGCGTACTGTTATTGAACATTTGATATTATAACAGCTTTGGGTATTAAAATAAAAAGCAGCTAATACTTTCCGGATAGCCTACGTGTAGTTGGGGGGATTTAATTATTGTGGAATTGGTTATATCACCTATAATTAATGTACAATTTGCTTAAAATGAAGTCCTTGATGAGCAGAGGAAGTTGACAATATAAAGTAATATTACGCTGTGAGGTAATTTATAGGTGGAACTAGAGAAACACCTTTACACATTTCAGCAACGAATTGATCACAATTTGAAGGTTTTGTCTACTCTTTTTGTGAGAATTGCACTCTTTGAATGCTATCAAAATACTATATGTTTACAAACTACGTTTAATGACGGTTACATAAACTAACTATAGGGTTTTCATTTCACAAATATTTGTTATTTATTCGATCCCTCAACCATTTCAGCCTCGACTATTTCAGCATCCACCACTTCAATTGGCAACCCAATCAGCTCGTCCATGACCCTATGTGAGAAGTGTTGCCACATGTATTGTATATTTGTGTTCATATAATTCAGCATTTTGAAACTACCCTATCCTACCCTATCCAACTAAATGAAAAAGTAATACGCACCTGAAAACTAACATCTCTAATAAACTTAAAAACCTGAATAATGTTACCCTAATTTCTTGTACTCTTCACAGAAGATACTTGTCGCACACAAAGTTTTCCTCTCCATAATGTAAAACTGCATGCCTGCATGACCCGCGTATCGATGTCATGCAGTGAAACGGCAAGTTTGCCAAGAGGCTATGCCGGCCGCATTGTTATCATTGCTGCTCCATTTGTTGACCGATTTCAAATCTTTTTTCGCCAAGATGCTCAGAATTGTTGCCATACTTTCCTAAATTGGAACTATACTCCTTTCTTTAAACTTCATTTACTTTAAACCTTCTATCTTCCAGATATTTCTCCAGCGCATCTTTGATAACTGATTCCAAACGTTTGTCTGATTTTGTGGCAATCTAACTGGCCTGTAATTTCGAGTTTCTTGGTGGGACATCTTTTATGTTGTACGCACAACATTTGTCACCCTAATATGACTGGGTTCCTCACGATGCCACTTCTCCCCGTGCTTTATTTTGCCCCGTTTATATATCTTAGAACCCCGTTCCTGTTTAGGGTACATCTTGCCCTATGTCACCCTTGTTTCCTGCTTCCTCTCGTGTCGTTTTATTAAAAATATATCAGGCTCTAATCGTCCTCAATCAACTAGTGTATTTCTCCCTTAATTTTGACTTTGTGACATACATTCAGGGTGTAAATGTGATACCGTTCAGGATTCATATAGCGTGGAAAGGGGCAAGAGTAGGTTAAATATTTCTTATAAATGTATGTCCTGAAATAATCCGGTTCCGATCTATGGGCTGATGAAAACTGCGCATTGTGCCCCTGTTGTTAGGCTACTCAGGGTAGGGTATTTCTGGGTAGCCTACACTGAAAACTACGATGTGTGGGATGTAGAAAACCCTCACAATATACTTCATCTCGTGGTTTTCCGAAAAGGTTTGCATGTCAATGTGTGGGCAGGCATAATTGGAGGTCAATTGATTGTGCCAAATCTTCTGCCATGCCTCACTGCAGCCGTTTATGTGACATTCCTGTAAGAAGTATTACCACAATTGTTAGATGATGTTTCATTTGGCATTAGCCATGAAATGTGGCTTCAGTATGATGGTGCACCAGCACGCTTTGCAGTAGATGTCAGGAACTACCTCAATCAGAGTTTCGGATGGAGATGGATAGGTCAAGGTGGCCCAGTGGCATGACCCCCATGATCACATTATTTAAATCCTCTGGACTTCTTTCTGTGAGGCCACGTGAAGTGTTTGGTCTATAGTATACATGGCACTTGTGGAATCGGAGGAAAACCTTGTAAATCATGGATTCAGGCCATAGCATTTCAAATCCACAACACAAGAGGAATGGTGGACAGACTCTATCAAAACATGCTTCGCAGATATGCCATGCATGCATTGATGTTGGTGGTCACAACTACGAGCAAATACTGTAGGGTAGTGTCAAATTCACATTTAATGTGATAGTAACCATCTGTGCATACTATGTACAATCCATTCAAATGCAAATAAAACAATGCATAATAATTAACCAATGTTTATTGCAGTACTGCATTTAATCCGCTGGTAAACGCATGTCAGATCAATGGCCACAGTGCAAACTATACAAGTAGGCTACCTAGCAATACCCTGGGTAGCCTATATAGCAACAGGGGCACAATGTACAGTTTTCGTCAGTCCATAGACCGGAAACGAAGCATTTCCGGACATTTATAAGCAATTTTTAACCTACTCTTACCACTTTCCATACCATATGAATCCTGAACAGTATCACATTTACACCTTGTATATGCACACAACTTAACCTATTTTGTGTCTTTGTTTAAATTTTGCTTTACTGCCATCTCCACGCGTGTTTTAATTTAGCTAGCATAATCTCCCTTTTCAACTTTCTGCCGCTCTGGTTATACGTGCTAGTTCGTCTTGCTAGCTCTAGGTCTTAAATTCCTAAATCTGTAGCTTCTATGTACGAGCTAATTTTTGAGTTAGTGAGACTCTTCTTGCCTTCATTTCACTTATTCTTGATTTTGAACAATCGATGGTTTCAGGAGAAATTCGAAAACGTAGGTACGTAATGGAGTTTTGTCCATTTTCGGGTTTAGCTACAAGTTAGCTTTTTCCAGTATGGCTTAATTGAAAAATTCAAGGTAGAGCTACTTTTAAAGCGGCTTTGGTTTTATTACAATTACAAAAATATTTTTTGTTATTTCAACGACAAACGCGCTAAATTTAAAAACTCTTTTGTGATTGTGATAAAAATGAAAACCTGTGTTCCTTGTATCTTTTTCTTTAAAACAAACCCTATACCTATAATTTTTCAATGAAACGGTTGACCTAATTCTCAACTGTGATCTCGATGTATACATATACGTATGTTGTATACAAGTGCATTGCAAAAGTTTAGAAACACACACTCACAACGAAACATGCACGTCTATTGGAAATTATTTCTTAACTCCCTGATTCATTAGGGGAAAAGTAAATCAATAGTTTGAATCTGTCGAATATACTCTTCCGTTTTATGCAGCCAAAGTTATTTTAACGTCTATTGTGATTACACAGTGTTGCATTAAAGAGTGGCCTACGGTTTCAGAAGTTTAGAAACACTGAATTTCTGTTTCATAAGTTTATAAACACATCAAGAAGTTAAAATATTTTACTCCCCACAAAATAAAACTGACCCGTATCCATAAAGTAATCACCGAAAAAGAACAAATAACATTTATATTGTGTTGGGTTACACTGTGACCTGATTACAGCTCTCACACGTGCGAGCATTTCTGACGCTAATTAATGACATACATCTGGAGTAATTTCTGCCCAACAATTTAGCAGTTTTGCTTTTGAATCATCAATGAGGCCGTTTCCATGAGCAGGCTTTCATGTAGGAATGTGATGTTGCCATTAGCAACAGTATTTGTGATGTCACACATCATGTACAGCATATGATTGGACTAGGTGCATGCTGGACAATTTGTGACATCACAATTCCTGTTGCTAATGGCAACATCACATTCCTACAGGAAAGCATGCTCATGGAAACGGCCTCATTGACAGGTGTCTCTAATTGGTAGTTATCATATCTCTTTTTAAAGTTATTCTAACAGATGGGTGGTTGTTTTATTGCTTTTATACGTAATCAATTGCAATTATTGTATCTTCTCTATAAACACTGAGAAAATAAAGTTGGTCAAAATGACTCAAAAGCTTGGTCATTGCTCTAAACTGGTCATTTTGACCAACTTAAGTTAGTCATTTTGGTAGATAACAAAAATTGTGACCAATGTAGCTAGTCACATGTTGGTCAAAGTGACTAACAAAGTTAGTCATAATATATGTTGATCAATTTCTATAAGGAAATTAGTCAGAATGACTAACGAAGTTAGTCACAATTAATGATCTTATTCAATTTGACTAAGGAGGTTAGTCAAAATGATTAAGCAGCCAGCAAACGATAATATCGATGCTATCCCTTGTTTTTACTGCTGTGAACCCCGTAGATTTGGAATTCGAATTTTTCAAGTTCGTTTACATGTGCATCTTGCAGTAGTTATGTGCCATTGTATGCTCATCGATCTGAATTCTACAACGTTTTCAAAATGAATACAAACCTGAACAGCAGTGGCAGGTAAACATCGATGTAATTATGCATCAAAATTCCAATGAA
>JAVBJR010000982.1:0-5798 GCA_031546965.1 Dysgonomonas sp. | reverse complement strand
AAAATTCAATGGCAATTTTTAACAATGCAAATACAATCGGCTTTTGTGAAAGATCATAATTTCATAAGTTGGCTAGTGAAAAAGATTTAAGTATTTTTAAAATGTAAATGTAATGAAATCTAACTTAATTCTTGCCTGGATGAAGAGATTTTCCCCTCGGAAGCAACGGTAGCACCAAAATAATAAGTTCACGTGGCTATATGATATATGAAGCGTCACGTCGTTAAGCGTTCCCTAAGCTGTCAACAGGTGGCGCCACCAATGCGCATGCGCACATTAAAAATGCCAAAGTGGTCAATTGACAACATGTGGGGTATCTTAGTTACCAAAGTTTATGCACATGGACGACAGTATAGCGGAGTCAATGATTTGAAGACTGCTATTTCTGCTGCTTGGGGTACAGTAACCATAGAGGATTAGACATAACCTTATTGACAATATGGAAAGTCGAATCTATCAAGTTATCAGTAAGGGTGGTCACACAAATATTAATTAATTTTATTTTATTTTAACCCATGTTCTTAAACGAATGTCCGGATTCCAAAGTCTCATAATCTCATTTTCATGTGTTATCTGTGGATTACCCTATTCTGCCTGTCACCTACTGTCATAAACATTTCTTAATATTGTTATCAAATAGAAACGGATTTAAGTGCAAAATATTTTTTTTTATTTCAAAAATATGAAGAAAAGTGCATGTTCTTTTACGAATGTCCACCACTGTATATGAATTTTGGCGGGGAAACATCAGAAAACGTTGTTATAAATTAGCAAATCCTCATTACACACATTGCACTGCATTATATTAAATCTGGAAGACTTAAAAATCCCGCTTAGAATACCAGCAAATGCTATCGTCACCATGCGGTGGTTTCATATGATCTATACGATTGCCAATAAGCGAAAATTATAGTACATTCTGCTTTATTTAATCCGTTATAAAAATTTTCATAGGCATTATGAAATGCACCAATCAAAACAAGTATTTTAGCATGTGGCTAGCATTCCCATAGCATTTCAACGCGATTTCCGTATGCGTTTCACATAGACCCAAGCGATTAATGTATTTCAGTAATTCACGTTCGTAGTTACGCAGTCCAAAATAAAGTTTTCGAGATTTAATTGTAATAAATACCTATGAAGTTGTTCAAGTGTAGCTGAGGAGCATGTAGCACAGCAATCCAAAGCCCACGAATGATCGATGAAAAAGAAATGGCGGATGTTAGACCAGTACGATTTATCGATATACGATGCGCGCGCTCGGCACGCAACATGAAAAAATGTTGAAAATGCATCGAAAATTCCCGATGCGTCATAGCAATTAGCTATACAGGGTGTTCCACGTAACATGATTTCTTTGTATAGCAAAAAATGCAGTTAGTTAAAAATCCGATCGACATCATTGTCACAGCCTTCGTATCAGGAGAGAAGGAGTGAGAGAGATCTGCCCAGTTTGAATGCTGGGTTACAACTAACTTTAATCTTTGTCAGTAGGTGGCGCTACTTGCCACGATACATAATCGATACACTCGATGGGAGGGGTGTTGCCCACTACATCCCTCCCTTCTTACAAAAATATTGAAACGTTACAATGCATCACTGATAGCTAATGCACATTATTTGAACGGCGAATATGTCAAGCGATCCGGCTTCCGAATCTTTCGACGTGTCACCCCCGGTTTGTTCTTCTTCAATCGGTTCCACCCCAGAAGCTGCATGCTCAGGCAAGACTTTAACAGGAACCAGAGGTTGAGGGACTGCTCGTTCAGGAACCAGAGGTTGAGACAATGTTGCTCAGGAACCAGAGGTTGAGGGACTGCTTGCTCAGGAGCCAGAGGTTGAGGCACTGCTAGCTCAGGAACCAGAGATTGAGGCACTGCTAGCACAGGAAGCCAGAGGTTGAGGGACCGCTTGCTCAGGAACCAGAGAACCTCCGTCATCAGAGTCCACTCTGTTAGCTGCCAACTCTCGGGTGGATACAAGGTCACTCTTGATCTTCTTGAAAAACGAGTAGTTACTGGTAACACTACGGACTTGCCGGGATGCGGTTACTTGTGAGCCTCGTAATCGGACCACATTATATGGGTGACTGTCGTATCGCGTTGCAAGCTTTCCCCGGCCCATTTGCTGCATGAGGACTGTGTCACCAATGTTGAGGTGTTGCATCTTGGCCCCACGATGCACATCAGCATACCATATCATGGATTGTTTCTGTTGTCGATCTTTTTCCGATACAGCTTGCCTTCGCGCACAGAAAGTCATTGTTGGTAATTTCGTCTTCATCGGGTAGCCTCTCAACAGCTTGGCTGGACTCTCCCCAGTCGTCTGGTGAGGAAAGGCACGATAATTCATTAGCAAAAGGTGGAGATTCCGTGTCCAGGGACCTCCTTCCAGGCAAGACGTTCGCGCCATCCTCCGTAAGCTGGCAAAGAATTTCTCGACCATCCCGTTGGCTTGGGGTCACAACGGAGTCACCTTGCGATGTTTAAACCCAAACACCGCTGCAAATTTGCCAAAGTCCCTTCCATTAAAAGGCGGACCTCCATCGGATCGGACCTTTTCTGGGATGCCGTATTCCACAAAGATGGCTTCTAACGCGTCGCACACTGGTCTTGTCGCTGTAGAAGGCACCAATGGGACCACAGGGAACCTTGAATACTCATCCACCAGAACGAGTTACCGTTCCCCTGGGAATGGTCCCACAAATTCGACCCGTTACATCTGCCTGGGTCCGGACGGTAACTTGGATCATCATTAATGGAAGCACAGCTGTCTTCGGCGACACAGATAGACACGCGGAACACCGTGCCATCGTCTCATCCACTAATCGGTCCATCGTCGGAAACCAGACAGTGCTTCTGAGTAGCTGATTCGTCTTTGTGGATTAACCTAAACAGAATTAACCCTTTCAGTCCCAAAATGTTAAGATGAAAAGTGTATTTCAATTTTCAAATTGGTATGCCGTATGGCATCTTATGGCCTGAAAGGGTTAATGACGTTGGCTACATCACCGTGGATCCTCTTTGCCTCCACAAACACCTCAAATGCTTCTTGTATGTGCTCATCACGAATTGTCGGATTGATAATGACATCTGGACAGAAACATATTGCACCTTTTATTAGTTAATACCTTGTAGGCAACTTCAAAATATGTTTTGCACTGACAGCCTGAAGAAACGTGCTGCACTGCTTACGAAAAGCAGTAATGAGATGCTTGTGCAAACCCTTCTATCCTTGCATAGCAAGAAAGCCACAGTCAATACATTCTGGAATCTCATGATTTCCAGTTTTCAAGACGTCAATTTTGCTCAGCATACCGCTGCTTTGTGCTAAAACACTTTTCTTGATGAACTGAGCCATGAGACTTCGGGATTTCGGAAGAGACTGCACTTATCATCATATATTTAAGGTAATAATGGGTCATTGCTTTGATAGCGGGTCAAGTATTCCTTAAGTTCCAAAGCAATTGTTTGAAAAAAACCAAGTTCGGCATGTAATAACTTATCTCCCAAGAAGGTCTTCAACTTTGTAAAGTTATCGGATGCAGGAGTATTTTTTGCAGCCTTTCTACATACAGCTTCAAATATTGGAGCATATCCATTGCTGTTTCCACTAAGGAAGAATTTTCCACCCTCCAAATGGAAGTTCCATAAGTATGGAACGCCGTTTGAGCCAAAAGTCGGCAGGACGCATCGGCGCGGCGCGTCGACAGGTGGCGGGTCGGATCGAACGACTAGGAAGCGCACTTACGACGTTTGCGCGAGTAATCAGGATAGGCCTAACAGCGGGAAATACGAGTTATACGCTGCCGGCGTGTCCGTAGCCTCCACGGACGGGATAATTACGGAGCGGGAGGCGAACCAACGGTGGGGAAGCACATCCACATGCAGCGCGTGTGCGCGAGTAATCACATTAAGCCTAATGGAATGGCGGGAGGCTGGAAATTCAAATCCACATGCAGGAGGTGAATTAAAAAACCGATACTTTTTACTCTTGTTTTTACGATGTCGTTTGGGAGTGTCAATAAAGCTTTTCATCCAATTATAAAAATCGTAATTTGATATATTAAAAAATACGCAGACGGTAAGGAGCATCTATCAATTATGTCAAAACTCAAAATTATACACAAATTATTTATATTTTTAGGAGGGAGCATTCAAAACTCATGTCACTAATTTAATATTATTAAGTTATTTGCAATGCATATATTATTCGCTATCACACAGGTCTTTCTTTTCCTTTCAACTTAAAATCATACCATTACCAAATAAATTCATATCATTGGTTTTACATTTGCTGACCAATCCGTTAAAAAAATACAATTAATTTCTTACAAATCCATTTGTCAATTTATTAAAAATATTGTCATCGTCATGTTTGGCAGCACAACCAGGTGTTCTGAAAAGAATGATTTAATGTTTATTATGAAATATAAGCATTGATAACCTAAACCATATTTTTACAATTTTAAACAATATTATACAAGCAAATAAGATTTTCATTGGAACTTGTGTTTGACTTGCTAATTAATAACAGTGTAAAGTAAATTTATATATTATTTTTATTTTAATATCACGGAATTGCCTGGCAATTTAAAAATATAAAATATAGGATGATATATTTGCTTTAATAATAATAAATGGTTATTTCTGCTGTTCGGTAGCATCAAAAAAGTCCAAAAATTTCCACAATGTAAAAACTACCTTTTGGCTAATTGTTCAAGAAGGGAGTGTCAATAACACATGTCATATTTAAATAGAAAACACTGCGATTAATATTCTTCAGCCTCTACCAACATCATTTAAGGAGCAGATTACAGCATATCAAAAAAATTGTCACTTTTGCAGTTATCAAAGTATGAGAATCTCCGTAATGCAAAACCAACTGTTTGGTTATTTTTTTCAGTGAGAGAGCATCAATAAAGTATATGCGATAATTTTTTTAAATAAAATACTGTAAATACTGCAAAAGGCAAAATTTGTATTGACCTTCCTCCAGGTTTTGCTGAACATTTTTTTCGCCCTGACGGTGTCAACTGGGAAGCATATATAAATTATGTAATATCTGCTGGTTCAAGTCTCATCAACGGTTAAAAAAGAAATTTGGTTGGCAAAATTGGTTCTCTTGCAATAAAATTCCTTACAACCGCTCCAAGAGCACAAGGAACACTCACCTCCTGAACCACTGTAAATTTATTGGAGGCATACTTGGATTGATAGTTTCTTACACCATTATATACTTTAAATTGTATTTTGAAACATCATATTCCAATTTATCTGAGATAATTAAACTTGACAACTACACATTTTAAATAAAAGTTTTAGACTGCATTGGCTGTATTCATTCTCAAACCAAAATCATGATTGTAGGCACTCTTTGATTATGGCAAGTAAAATGACTAAAGTTTCTAATAACCTGATCTAAATAACAAGTTTATAATAATCATATGGATTGGATTTTTTAACTAGATTGCTGTCATCTTTTAGTAGGTAGGGTCCATACAAACAAGTACAATCAGATTTTCATAACTTTATTATAATCAGATTTTTAAAATCACAAATTTGATTGGAAACTGTAACACATACTAATATCTCCACTATAGGGACCGGGCGCGTTTTCAGACAGCGCCACCAATGGTGAAATGCTGCATTTGTGGTGAGACGCTGTACAACAACACTGCATTGGCATCAGCATAAAAGTAGCCAAATCCGGTATATTTTAGCGTCTCGCAATTGCTCTTGATGTGCTATGCAATTTGTACAAAAAATGCATAACACATTCATTACAAATTTGTCTAA
>JAVBJR010000284.1:0-3987 GCA_031546965.1 Dysgonomonas sp. | reverse complement strand
CCTGTGGATGGCAGATGAAAAGTTAACTCCCCAGTTGACCAAAAGCGCCCGACGTCGTAGAAGGAGAAAGTTAACACCTATTCGCCTGGACCGAGATTCAGGATTTGGAATCTCAGAAACACCCACTAGTGCTGTCCTTGTTTCAACCAAGGGGATCCCTGAAGAAGAAGAAGACCTTTCCTCCACCTCAACTGAGTCTGTTGAACCTGCTCCAGCGATGGCAGACCATGGATTACAACGACCTCGGCTCGATAAATTCGATGGTGACCCAGAGAAGGAACCCCAGATAGAATTGTGGATTCTTCTCTTTGAGGTGCTAATCAGAGGTGTCGCAGAAGATGCAGAGCGCCTTCGATATCTCATGGTCCATCTTGCGGGAAAAGCACTGACGTTTTTTGCTACTTCCATCGCGCCAGACATCGAACGAATTACTTACGGAGAAGCCAGACAGCGCCTGGTACAACGGTTTTCAGTGGAGCCTGTTCCTCCTATCATTCTCGCTCAAAGACTACAGCTCCGGAAGGGTATGACCATCAGACAATACTTTGAAGAAAAGTCTATGTATCTACATCGAACAACACTGACAGAGATTGAAAAAGTGGGTAGTCTTACGGAAGGACTTACCCTAGAGTATCAAAGTCATCTTGTTTCAGCCAGATGTCAAACTCTATCTGCCTGGCTTGAGGTCTCCACTCAGATTGAAGCAATCTTGCAGCGACGTCAACCACAGAAATCTGCACTAACAATGACTGCTCAACAAGAATCTGCTGTGAAAAACCCCTGGCACAAGGAAGGGAAAAAGTTCCCCACGACTGAAGAATCCACTAGGTCCGCTGGAAATTCCCAGCGACCCAAGGAACCTTGTCGCTATTGTCTCCAACGGACAGGAAAACAGTATTATCACTGGCATTCCGAGTGTCGCTTTCGATATCCACTCCCGCAAAAGGGGGTTTGTGTCCCAGAACCCAAGAAGAAGGACGCAGAGACCAATGCAGCGCTGATGACTACTAGCCACCGTGCCCATGACCAATTCATCAAAGTCTCTGTTTGTGCAAAACGGACTCCAACTCAGGCTGTTTTGGACACCGCTTCAACAGTTCACATAGTAAGTGAGCATTTTGCCAAGCTTGCCCACCTTAAAGTTCAAGGCGAATCAAGCTGGGTTGAAGTAGCTGGAGGAGGAAAAGTTAAATCAAGAGGATTTACCACCTTCCCAATCTCAATGTTGGGTCAACAAGCGAAGACACTAACAGCATTAGTGATTCCAGGCTTTCAATACAGTCTCCTCCTGGGTGTAGGAATCGGAAAACTCTTCCCTTTGGTTATCGACCTCACAAGACATGAAGCATATCTGCAGACACCTACAACAGATGTTGCGGAAACTAGATGCTCCTCTTCTTCTGTTGCTACTTGGTGTTGCATGGTATTGACCTTCACACACTTTTTACAAGAGCTAAAGAAGATTCTTGCAAGTTTTGCAGACGTCATGGACTTCCAAAACGAACCACCAGGAACTTGTGTTACTGAATTCTTCAGAGTGATCCTCACCAATTGTGTGCCGATAGCAAAACGACCATACCGTCATCCCCTTTCGAAACGGGAAATAATTAATCAACACGTGGAAGAATTGTTGAGAGATGGGATTCTTGAATACTCCACAAGCCCTTACGCAGCACCTGTGACCATCGTTTCGAAGAGAGATGTGGGTACGCGACTGGTAGCTGACTTTAGAGCACTCAACGCGGTAACAGTGTCTGATCGCGAACCTATACTCGTTATACAAGATCTGATTGACAGCACTGCCGGGTCAAAATACTTTTCCAAATTAGATGTAAAATCCTTTTTCAACCACTACCAAGTTCACCCAGAAGATCGAGCCAAATTAGCCATTGTGACGCAAGACGGACATTACCAGTTCACCAGAGTTCCTTTTGGAGCACGAAATTCTCCGTTCTTTTGCCAACGTCAGATACGATTGGCATATCAGGATTTTTCAAAAGGAGTACTGATCTATCAGGATGATATCCTTGTACACACCGCTACACTCTCTGAACACCTTCAACTGCTTGAAGCTGTGTTTTGCCGACTTCGAGAGCGGAATCTAAGATTGAAATCCTCTAAATGCATCTATGCGAAAACAGAAATTGATTTCCTAGGACATACGTTATCCGAAGGATCTGTTTCTCCATCATCCAGTCACATACAAGCACTTCTTGACTATCCACCTCCTAGAAATATCTCCGCGGTTCGTCGTTTTCTTGGATTAGTTGGTTGGATGAGGAAGTACGTCCCTGCCTGTGCTGAAGTGGTCCGGCCTATTAGCGATCTGCTACGCAACAATACAAAGTTCTTTTGGAACTCTCAACATCAAGAGGCATTTCAGCAGGTTATTTCTCAACTCACTCGAAAGCCTGTTTTGCAGATCTTCAATCAAGACCTCCCAGTTGAACTGCATACAGATGCCTCCTCCACTGGCATCACTGCAGTATTGATGCAAGACAATGGACCCGTAGGATACTTTTCCAAGAGGTTATCTTCCACAGAAGCTCGGTATACCGCTACGGAACTAGAACTTCTGGCTGTTGTACGTGCAGTTGAACACTACCGGATATACCTCCTCGGAAGACCATTCACCTTGATTACGGACCATCAAGCCCTCAAATGGCTATCGAAGTTTCAGGAAAGCAAAAGTAAGCTGTTCCGATGGTCAGAAGAATTGTCCTGCTACGATTACGAAGTGGTACATCGCCCGGAAACACAGATGCGACACGTTGATGCTCTCTCTCGCATTGCAGACGAAGAAAACCCCAGTGTAATGATGACCACTTGTTCCATGTCCATCAATGCAGCTCTCAAACGCGCTCATGGCGACTTTGGCCATCCTGGAATCCGTACTACCATAAAAACCTTGCGGAAATTCATCACTTGGACAGGAATGGCCCGAGATGCCAAACAGTATGTAAGAACTTGCCATACCTGCCAAATGCACAAAGTAAGCAATTTACCGCGCAGTGGATTCCTTCAACCACTACCAACTCCAGAAGCCCCCATGCAGATGTGGTCCACCGATGTGGTAGTTATTGGCAGTGCCGCAGCTGCTACCAAGGCCAAATATGTCATCGTGGTAATTGATCATCACTCGCGTTATGTTTGGGCTAGGACAATCGCCCAAAACACCGCTAAAGAAGCAACCAAGTTTTTGCAAGAACTTATCACCAAACATGGCACACCTGGTCGGTTGCTAACCGATAATGGAACAAACTATACAGCCACATCTTTTGAAATCTTCCTCGCTCGTAACAAGATTAAACATCTTTACACAACAAGCTATCATCCAGAGTGCAATGGAACCAATGAGAAAGCAAACGGGACGTTAATGACCAAGCTAGCCATGGCACTTGAAGACACACCTCGTTTGAAATGGAGCTCGCTGCTCGCTCCTACCATAGAACAGTATAACAACACTGAACATTCCACCACCGGATACTCTCCAGCGCTACTCCACTTTGGAAAGGACCATTGGGGCTCAAGCGCTAATTTATCTGAAGATCGCCAACATGCAGTTGAACGCACCGAAAAATTCAAATTGATGAAAAAGATGGCATACGACAAAAAGCGAAAGGCATTCATCCCTCACGTTGACGATCTGGTAAAATGGAGAATCCCATCGAATCTACCAGGCCGTCAAAAGTTCACTCCGAAATATCAAGGTCCCTTCAAGATCCTATCTATTGATTCTCCGGTCAACGTTACCATCGAAAACCTGGCAGAGGGTCGAATCAAGATGGTTCATGTCTCTCAAGTTGAGCCCTACCACCCTCGATGTTCACTTTAACTGCGGGGGGATGTGACAGTTTGGAAAAATACGTTTTCTGTCACTCTTTTAGTTTCCTTGTTTACATTTAATTCTGGGAAATCCACCCCAACAACATCAGTTGCAGAATTGCAATAATTGCACAATCAAGGCAAGGGTTTCACAAGGGTCAA
>JAVBJR010000775.1:0-6314 GCA_031546965.1 Dysgonomonas sp. | reverse complement strand
CTCGCCCATATTATCGCCTATATCAGTTGCTCATCTATCTCTTCCTGTACTATATATCCTGGTACATTCCATTTCACACCTATCACCCATCACCAATATTTAGCAATCACCTTTTGCAGCTCAGATTGTTCTACCCATCCCCATATTTCCGCTCCATATGTAATCACAGATTCAATCAATGCCCTAAACAACTTCCATCTAATCCGTACATCTCTTTTCCAAAATCTTTCCCCTATCTCACATACCACCTCTATTCCTACCCTCACCGTCTTCTTTAAATATCTTATACGTTCCCCGCACCCATTATTACTCTGCATCATCATTCCTAAGTATTTGAACACCTTGTCCGCCTCCACCTCCTTTCCCTCCCACGTCGACGTGTCTGCTTTCCCTCTCTTTCCTCCTTTAATAAAAATCTGCATTTTGGACTTACCATGATTCAATTCCAACCCTTTCCTCTTTAGATATCTACTTGGGCTATTTATCATCTCCTGCATCTGTTTTGCTTCTTCCACTACTAAAACCATATCATGAGGATACACTAATAACCACACTTTTACCCCCTTCAAAATCACCCCTCCTTCCTGTAGTGTTGTTTATTTCTTGCCCTAACTGGCATTGTAAGAGAGATACAACTATTCCCCATACAACTTATTCTTGGTCGCTTCGACATAAACAAATTCAAACATTAACAAATAAATAAATAAATAAATATGTACATACACCCATAGATGAATACCATTAAATTCAATATAAAAATTAAATCTGTATCCTCCATTTAAATTATCCTGAATTAAATTAAGTGTGCTCACGCCTTCCCTTTTCTATCTTATCCCGCTCAAGATCATGTCTATGTCTTACTTGCGTTGCCTCTACCTCTCACCCTTCTTTACGGCTTATAATACTGCTCCTTTCCTTATCTATCTCCCGGAGTCTCTACTTCCCCCGCCATCTTTGCTCAGCATGATTCCCAACCTTTTATCCTTCAGGCTGTCCCTCATCATTCCGCACTGTTCCACCACATGTGGCAGGGATTCCTCTTCCTCCCCACACACTTTGCATACTCTCTCTGTTTTTTCTCTCCAATATTGCGCGGTCCCTAATTCTCCTCCCATTCTATATCTCACTATCAACATCTTATCCTTCAAACCCACCTCCCTACTCCTCAGATACTGTGGTCTTCCCAGCCCTTGTTTCAATTCCATGTATGACGGATTAAATTTTGAATTTTACATCTTCAACCTGTTCTCATACCCTCGACTCAGTGCAATGGCATTGCTACGCGTTCTGGGAAGCCTTGCTCACCCTAGGGTCACTTTCCTGAATGTTCTGAGTGTCGAGCACGGAAGTATTCTGTGAAATGTTTGATTGCCTGTATCTCACGTGTTTGTTGTCTGAATGTCGTCCGGTTTGTTGCGCTAACGTCGTTTCTCCATCCTCTACAAGTCTCCAATTTACATGCCTAGTGTACAGTGCGTATTGCACAAGCTAGACTTCGTATGACCTTGGCAACGTTTGTCAAAGTCACCGGGACTATGCATAACGTTTAGCCCTTACAGTTTAGGTTACAAAACCCTAATACATTATTCTAGTCCATACACAGTTTTCATTTATTTAACATTATTCACCGAATTTCCAATGTTTCCTCTGATCTGATGCACCCTGTATAGTTCGTTTCCTTTCCCAATCCCTCTGCAACGCATACTGCAATCCCCCTCAAAGTCTTTCTTACTCTACTTCTAGCCTCGCACAAATCCTTTGTCCAACATTCTGCTTGCGGGTTTTTCATTCTCTCCCTATTCTTCTGCTTCAGTCTCGCCTTCTCCACCACAAGTTTCAATTGTTCCCAACATTGCTTCACTGTTTCCTTTTCCTTCTCTCGTTCCACCCATTTCCCCTCAAATTCTTTCTAAATTCTCCCCCTCCAACTTCTGTCAACTTATACATCCTCCTTCCTCCCATCTCAATCCCCTGTGGCCTGTATTCTTCTTGCGTCCCTTCTCCCCCACCTCTACTCCATAATTAACGGCATGTGATCTGATTCTATGCTTTCCCCTACACGGAAGGCTGCCAAATCTCTCTAAGCATTCCCATTTGCAATACAGTAATCTATTATCGAACTTCCCCTTTCCGCCACAAATGTCCACTTTCCTGTTGCATCTCCATTTTTCCACTCGTTCAGTATTGCCAGCCTTTCCTCCTCCATTGCATCATATTTGTTTCCTCTCCATTTGTGGTCTGATCTTTGGTTTTTCGTTCCCACTCGCTTCCATCATTCAGCATCACCACTTTCTCCCCCCGATTCACGCATTCATGTCCCCCACCACCAGTCGGTTTTCTTGCGTCTCCTGCCCTAACTTGTAACGACACTGGTCCGTGAACTCAGGTCTCGATTACAACACCGCGACTAAACAACACCCCAAAATTTAGATATAGTAAATTAACCCGTATTTATTGAGTTATGTACATTCAAACCTCGGCCACACTAACTACCACGAGGTGGTACGAACTTAGTCTAATGTTTTAACCTGGACCCTTGTTCGAGGGTTTGAGGGCTTCGGGCTTAGTCAGAGGAGTTCCTCTAGGAGGTCTGCTCTGACCATAGCCGCACAGCCGACTGAGCTCCCATGGCTCGTGCACCGCCTTTTATAGGAACGTCGCCAGTTGGACGAGTCCACCACCAGGGGTGTTCTCCTGGCGACGCGACGTTAGCGCCAACATCGGGAGGGGAAGGCGACCGTACCCAACGGCGCTTCCCTTTACTGGGGAACGACTCGTCGTTCCCGCAACTCCCAACAGGGGGCGATGCGAACTGCTTACGCGGTTCATCATCGTCCGTTCGCGCTTTCGTCATTCCGAGGGGGGAGGAAGTGCAGTAATGGCGTCGGTTTGTACCGGGCCGTTACAAACTCCCCCAACTCTTCACATAATTTCTCCCATCCACACACGTTATACACTGCCACAATATGCCATGTTGTCTCTCCATATTTCCCTCTGAACCTTATTGTATTATAATTTGTCATAAATACCCCATCTCTTATGCTTCCATTTATCCTTACATCGAATACGATCCATCTAGATGCTCTGCCATTATTACACACTCGTTGTGCATTGGCCTTCTCCCACTTCAAACCCTTTGGTAGGCTCTTGCACCACTTTCCCAACTCTTTCCCTTCCACCCACGTTTCTAACAATAATATAAAATCATGTTTCTTTACATATTCCCCAAAATCTCTATTATTATTTTTTGCTTCCACCACATTCCATGCTATAAATTTACATGCTTCTTCACTCCTTAGTTGCCACTCCCTAGTTGCGCAGTGTTTAGGGATGAAGGATGTGAGGCAGAAAGATAAGGTGCTTCTGGCAAGATATAGTACGGGTGCAGACGTGGGGTCTGCTAGCTATTGGAGAGAAAGGGAATAGGGTTTGTATGGTGTGCGGATTAGAAGTGACACTTGAGCATGTGATAGAAGGATGTGGAGGGATGAGTGAGAGGGTGAAGGGGAGGAAGGTGGTGGAAGTATGGGAAGGAGATGGGTAAGGGTACTGGATAGGGAAAGAAAAGATTAACAATACAAGATAAGGAATGGGATAGAGGGATAAAGCAAGACAGACAAGTCGGAGTGCAGAAACTGAGAGGGGAGTGGGGGCGTGAGCACATTGATATACAAGCAAGGATTGTGAATACAATACAATACAATAAGTCGGGCAACAACAAGCTATTGCCCAACTAGTTTGCCCCTGTCATGAAAGTCCTACATGCGACCAATACTATTGAAAAACTCGTCCAATGTCTTCTTAAAACCCGCCACCGTTATCGCTTCCACTATTTCGTTTGACAACCCATTCCACTCATCAACCACCCTTTGAGAAAAAGTGTTGCCGCATCAATAGTCGGGATCTCTGCTTCAACAATTCGAAACGGTGTCCCCTCGTCTTGCTCTCCCCAGCCACTTGGAAAAAATACTCGTCTCGAGGGTAATTAACATTTTTAATAAATTTAAAAACCTGAATCAAGTCACCCCTTACTCTGCGCCTTCCCAACGAAAACAATTTAAGCTCCCTCAAACGGTCTTCATATGACAACCCCCCATTCCAATGGACTGTTTGGTTGCCCTTTTCTGAACCCTTTCTAACGCTTAAACATCCTTTTTATAATATGGGGACCATGCCTGAGCACAATATTCTAGGTGTGACCTCACCAAAGACCTGTATACAGGTAGCCATATCTCCCTGCCACGACTCCCCAGCCCTCTCTTCATCATACCTAAAATCCAGTTTCCCTTATTACAAGCTGCTAAACATTGTGCTGTAGGCTTCAGTGTGTTCTCTACGATAACTCCCAAGTCCCTATCTTGAGTAACAACGTGTAATTTTTTCCCATCCATCATGTATTCTATCCCAGAATTTTTTGCCCCAACATGCATTACCTTACACTTATCAATATTAAACTGCATATCCCACTCTAGAGCCCAATCCCTTAACCTGTCCAGATCCGATTGCAATACCCTGCTTTGCTCTAGAGACTCTACAAGACCTGCTAACTTTGTATCATCTGCAAACTTACTAAGTGTGGACATAATACCTTCCTCTAGGTAATCAATATACACTAGAAATAACAAGGGTCCTGAAACTGATCCTTGAGGGACACCACTAGTAACGTCTAACCAATCTGAATGCTCCCCATTTATCACTACCCTTTGCTTCCTATCGGCCATCCAGTTCTTAATCCACTGTAATAGTTTCCCTGTAACACCCTTCTTCCTAAGCTTCTGAAGAAGTTTACGATGATTTACCATATCAAATACCTTGGCGAGATCCAACAGAAATATATCCACGCAAGAGCCCTCATCAATCCACCCAGTAATCTTCTCAAAAATTATAACAAATTCGTCAAGCTTGATCTGCCCTTTCTAAACCCATGCTGCGTGTTCCCAATCAAATTATTATCCTCTAAATATTTCTGCAAAGAATCCCTAATAACTGATTCTAAAAGTTTACTCACCACTAAAGTCAAACTAACAGGCCTATAATTACATGCTTCATTGTGAGAATACTTTTTGTATATAGGCACAATATTTGTACATTCAAAATCTTTTGGAACGTCTCCGGTGTCAATAGACGATTGAACTATTGAAACCAGTGCATCTACAACCTCAACTTGAACTTCTTTTAAAACACGTGGGTACATAGCGTCAGCTCCTGGAGCCTTGTTTTGTCCCATACGCTGCATATATTTTAACACTGCACCCCTGTCTATGTGGATATCCCCAATTCCAGGCCCAGCATGACCCGATTCCACCTCTATGTCATTCGGGAACTGTTTACTAAACACTGACACAAAGTATTGATTGAATATATCGGCCATTTCCTTATTACATGACTCTAACTGCCCCGTAGCGTCAACCAGAGGCCCTGTCTTTTCCCTGAATTTAATTTTGTGACCTATATATTTATAAAATGTCTTCGTATCATTTTTTAAATTGTGTGCCATAGCCATTTCAACCCCCCCTCTTAGCTTGCCTAATCTCCCTTTTCAGCTCCCTGCGACTCTGTTTGTACTACCTTAAAATCTCCACTCCACTATGTCTCTACAGTTCATTAAACAACACTTGTTTGCGATTAAATTTTCCCTGCACCTGCTCATTAAACCACATGCATGAATGCTTTTGACCCGACCTGCGTATCTTCAAAGGAATAAAATCACGTATCCCTGCCTGAAACGATTCCCTGGATTTTAACCACATCTCCTCTGTTGATTCCTCGCCAAGTATGCCTGGCCATTGAAATGATCCCAACATTTCACATACGCCCCCATAATTTGCCCTACTGAAGTTTGGGACCCTCATACAATTATTTAAAACAGATTGTTTGCAAGTCAGCAAGAAATGAAGCATGTTGTGGTCACTGTCCCCCAAGTGTTCCCCAATTGTCAAGCCCTGCACTCGATTTGGCTCTGAGCTAAGAACAGATCCAGAGTGTTTCCATCTCTTGTGCCACCCGTGACATGCTGGGCCAAAAAACAGTCATCAACCACTTTCAAAAACTTTTCCCCCTGCCCATTGCTGAAATGATTTATTCAATCTATCCCTGGAAAATTCTGATCCCCCATAACCACCATTTCCCCAACCTGTGCTACTCTCCATAACTGATAAAATATCCCTTCATCGTAGTCCAAATCTGCATTCAGAGGCCGGTAGATAATCCCAAGATAAAGTAGTTCATTTTTACCATGCATCAATTCAACCCACGCTTCAACATTTGTACCCCCACTGTAATCTTTTTCAACAGTAAAAAGGTTTAGGCCATTC
>JAVBJR010000224.1:0-2517 GCA_031546965.1 Dysgonomonas sp. | reverse complement strand
CCATACAAATACTGTCATAAGCAATCTAACATGCAGAAAAAATGTAATTTAGATATATTTTCTTGGAAAAGTTCTAACGTTCATATTACCTGATTCATGTTGGCGTCGGATCCCATCGTAGCAGAAACGTTGCAGCAGTGTGTAGAGATACGTGTTAGCAGTACCAACAGTACTAGCCTCTGTAGTGATGGTTTGCACTGTTCCACGCACGGTTTATGTACCCTCTACACACAAAGGAATCGTATCCCAGCCAATCGTGTTCGATAGGCGTGGTTTACACAGCGATCATCAGTTTCATTGGTTAGGAAAGTCACGTGATGTTACTTCCGTTTCCTGTAGAAGCATGAGGTATCTAAACAAGTTCAGACATGTATGATATATATTGTTTATGGCATTGTCACTTCCGGTCCAAGTAAATCATATTGCATCACATACTGTTTTGAATATTATATTAGGTAGATATGCCTACCCCTACCTCCTTTCCACATACCAATCAGACTACACCTTATTGTTTCCGGTTACAGTGGATCAATCACAAATCAGCAAAATTGGCCACGCCCATCTACTTCCGGTTTAGCCAATAGTGGATTATAAGGTAATAAATCTGTTTTAGCCACATGTCACAATATTGCAGGTGATCCGTAGAGGGTGGAATATAAAAATGTATTTAGACCACGCCCCCACTTCTGGGAGGTTAATCGTAAGGGGTGGGAGGTAATAAATTAATCAGGCCACGCCCACGCCCGGCAGGTTAATCATAAGGGGTGGGAGGTAATAAATCAATTAGGCCACGCCCACCTCCGGGAGGCGGTTTTTAGGGGGTGGGGTAGCACAGGGTGAAATATGCAAATTAACCGGAAACGGATATGACGTCACTTCCGGTTCCTTGCCCCCATGAGCCTTCCTATACTACTGACATCCTATACAAATTGCATTAACAAATGTAACACTCAATTATAGCAATGTAAATATGTGAATATAATTTTAACATATCAATTACATAAATGTATATACACTGAAAAATAAATTGTACACTTTTATTAAAACTGACGTTTGGAAACGATCACACGAAGTTTTTGATGTTCTAGTTGTGTCCATATTTGGAAAGATGCTTGGACAATAATCACGACTTTGGGGATGATTGGTTGGTTTTCCTCGAAAGTGCAGACTACAAACTCTTGAATATTTTGTTGGCTGCCACATGGTTCCATCTTCACTGAAAAATTATAGAAACGTTATATACAAATGTTTGAGACAACAAATTCGCACTAATTTACTTACTTCATTCGCCTGATGGCTTTAATCCACAGTCTTCGGCGATATTCATCGTATTTGCCACACGGAATTGAAAATAGCTGAACTTTGGGAATAGAATAACTGTTGCTGTGGCAGCCAACAATGCAGCAGTACTTTCCGATCGATTTCCTTGCCGTGTACATTATATTTAACTGCAAAATCGCAACATTTCACTAACCACGTTTTCACTTAACACATATGGACCCTCCCACACCATGCACGTTCGGTTAGGCCTAGGTGTCGAGCAGATGACGTGTACCACCAACTAATTTATATTTCCGACGCTAGATGGCGCGAAGCGCATAGGGAGTTAAGGTCCCTACCTATCTATTTGAAAATATCAATTTGAATTTTAAGTTTGAAATGTTAAGCTGCTAATTGCAAGCACACTTTGTAAACTGAACTTTGTTTTATTTCACTTCATTTCTAGTGTCATATCTTGTGTTGTTCCAAAAATTGCACTTTACTGAAATATAGTTTATAAAAATCAGTATTTAAAATTATGCAGCACTTGTTGCACTCCAAAAATATATAATAACAACCTGAATTACAAAGGGTCAAAACCTTATAAGCTATCAATTAGTGAAATTCCCCCCCCCCCTACCCTAACCCCTCCAAACACACCATCAGGTGCAGGTCCTCTAACCCTCCTTGCACTCTTCCTAAGTAGTTAGTATAGCAACAACAATTAAAAATTGGAAATATTGGTATTACATGTTTCTCATAATCAAAAATGAGGTGATCATATGTCAAAATGTTGGGAATACATTTTGAATAATTAAAATCGGACACTTTTAAAGCAAGGTGCAAATGCATGTCAATAATCACATGTATTTCATTTTTCCATATAAAACAAAAACTAATACACAAAGTTACAGCCCAATGAACACATTAATTCAAGAAACCGTAGAGAATAATACAAAAAATGCAGGGAAGATCAGATACCCAATAAAATTAAAACATTATTCAATTAATTTGTACTCCGTAATCTCACAAGTTACTGTAAAAGTGGTAATTTGCGCGCGGCCAAATTTTCGCGGAATGAATAATTTGCCCATTTCCGCGCGCTTTTATTTACGCGGACAAGGGTGCATTGTGCCCATTAACTCATGACCTTTCTAAACCGCATTCCAATGCGAAACACCTGCCAATTGCTAAATGGTTAATAAATTGTGTGATAATTAATGTTAGTTCTAAACGAATCTTATAATAGGTGGATTT
>JAVBJR010000573.1:0-3327 GCA_031546965.1 Dysgonomonas sp. | reverse complement strand
CCAATTTTGATAGAATTAAACCATATATTTATACAGAGTGGATAAAAAGTCCTGTCCGTTCATTTTTAAATAACTAACGGGGCCAGAAATTGAAATTCTGTTCATGGGAGCAAATATGAAGTGGCTATGGTGTTTTCGAGTGGAAATAGGATTTTTGACCTTTGACATTTCCGTCAAGGTCATCTCATCTCTAACTTTTAAACCGCTCTAGTTAGAGACAAATTTCCAGTTACAAAATGAAAGAGCACATTAAATTTATTAATAAAAGTTTTTCTAAACTTAGATGTATCATAAAAATTGGAAAATAAATTAACGTTTTTCGCAATTAGGCAAGAGAAAACTCTATTAACAATTGTGCACAGTTGTCAAAATATTTGGGCCAAATTGTAACATTTTTATGCACAATGGTGTACAAAAAGTATTCAATTTTGTGCAAATACATTTTTTCCTGGCATCAGTATTTTAAACTTTTCAAGATGTACTTTTGGAAGAAAAAGCAAAATGGAAATTGAAATGATCCATGATTGTGGGAAAGATATGAGGTATTTTCATTCAATGTGAAAAAGGAATATAATCCACTCCTCATAAATAGTGAAACAAGGCAATTTAATTGTGCCTTCATGTTTGGGCCTAAGTACATAAGGCCATCTTCAGGGCTCAGGACTACAAAATATTCTTCACAACAATTCTCTTCAGTTGTAGTCCACGAAAAGCTTTCCAGTTGCTTGGAAAAGCATCATAAACCATGATTGCGGGAAAGATATGAGGTATTTTCATTCAATGTGAAAAAGGAAGATAATCCACTCCTCATAAATAGTGAAACAAGGCAATTTAATTGTGCCTATACTCCTAGCAGCGGTTCTATTTCACCCCTTGGTCCCAGGGGCGGAGCCAATGTATCCTGGATGTCCCCCTCTCTCCTTTGTTAGTAAATTAATCCTTTAATTTGATGGCACATGTGCCCAACTAACCCTTGCAAAACCTTCATATACCCCCTATTTTACTGTTGATGGACCTTACCAAAAGCAGGTTTTGCAAGGATTTGTTGGGCACGTGTGCCATCAAATTAAAGGATTAATTTTCTTACAAAGGAGAGAGGGGGACATCCAGGATACCTTGGCTCAGCCCCTGGGTCCAAGGGGTGAAATAGAACCGCTGCTAGGAGTATACATGTTTCGGCCTAAGTACATAAGGCCATCTTCAGGGCTCAGGACTACAAAATATTCTTCACAACAATTCTCTTCAGTTGTAGTCCACGAAAAGCCTTCCAGTTGCTTGGAAAAGCATCATAATCCATGATTGCGGGAAAGATACGAGGTATTTTCATTCAATGTGAAAAAGGAAGATAATCCGCTTCTCATAAATAGTGAAACAAGGCAATTTAATTGTGCCTACATGTTTCGGCCTAAGTACATAAGGCCATCAACATTAAATTGCATTAGAACTGAAGTTACTTTTCCTGCAAAGAAACTGTTTTTAAATGCAGGTAATATTTTTTAAAAATTGTTTAGGATTGTTAATCGTTTTGACTACTATTATTAATTTGACGTTCAACATCTTTTAATCAGTACGTAGGTACTCAAAGTGTTTTCCGTTTTCTGCAAACAATATTGCTCTAAATTGCATTAAAATCCTAATGAACTGCAGTAAAAACACGGAAAACTATTTGCGTTTCGGAAGAATTTTGCAATTTTAATTAGAACATTTTGCACAGCGTTTAAAAATAATAATTAATTTCCTATTTCACAGGGACTCCTAAAATATTGGAAAAAGTATTGTCTAAATGAAGTTAATGTGCTCTTTCACTTTGTAATTGGAAAATTGTCTCTAACTAGAGTCATTTAAAAGTTAGAGACGAGATGACCTTGATGGAAAGGTCAAAAATTCAGGTTGCCATTCGAAAGCGCCATAGCCACTTCACATTTGTTCCCATTGACAGAATTTCAATATCTGGTCATGTTATAGTTATTTAGAAATGAGCGGACAGGACAATTTTTATCCACCCTGTATATACTTTTAACATTAATTAATTCCAATTGAAATTATACATATACAGTAGAACCTGCTTGACCTATTATCCTTCGGACGGATGTTTATTACTTTAGACAGCTTAATTATTTGTTTGGGGAGACAAGGTGTAATTGGGAGGTCTTTTTCGGGACCAGCGTTCGATATGATTTTGCGGATATTAATTTATGGGGTATTTGCTTTAGCAGATTCTGCTGTAAATGGAACTCACAACCAATGAAAATTAATGCAGTAAAATTATACATAACTTAAGAATTATTGTTAAGCATTAAAATCAGCAAAGCACTAACATCTTTTTGGAAGTCTTCCTTGGTGACATGCAAGATATCTTCAATTGGGGACTTTGGTGCCTGACTATGAAGGACCTTCAAGGCGGATACAGCAAAATTATTAATCTTCGGGGACATAGCTATTGTCGGAGCCATTACTATCATCTGTAGTTGGTGGAACAAGATCATTGCTGAAATTGACAAAAATGAATGTATATTGCATGTTTACAATATCGACTAAATGCAAGTCCAAATGGTAGTCGGTTCATAAATAAAATATTTAAGGATGCATTAATACTTGTCATTGCCCATGGATTCCACATTGCTAGAGAAGTTATCTGTCCTGTTTGGTTGCATGGCAGCAATGCTGAAATTAATAAAAACAAGAATAGAAAGTATAGTTGAACAATATGTGAATTAAAAATAGAGTGAAAGCCGTTTATAAGAAACTCGAAGGGACCGCATATTTTGGTTCTTATAACCGAAGTTTCTTTCAACCGCACTTCTGATAAAGGAAACTTTTTTTGAAAAAGTTCACAGGAACAGGAGTACTGGTAAAACATTGCACCATAAAACTACGAATAATCATATCAATTGTTATTTTATTTTTTAATATATAATCATTAGCATATGTCTGGTGAAAAGGCCCTAAAATTCAAAGTTTGATAAACTCCACATGCTTTAAATTTTCACAAATCTGTACAACAAAATAACTTTGATGACTGCAATGCCAATTGTGGTAATTTTGGAAAGTGTGCTCTTACCACAGTTGTATTTTGCACAAAATTTCTTGACGTGTTAGTCATTTTTAATTTGTCACAAGCAGAAAATGAAGCTTTCTTGAAGCAATCTTCATCAACTCATTGACCATGCACACCTGAATGGCAGTGCATTGGGCAACAACTGCCCTAACATTGGAATGCTGTTTATTTCCCCATGGTAGCAAAATTATTTAAGTTGACTTTAAGATTGTTCTCTATAACAGGAGCAGAGACCCGAATTTGCTTCAAAATAAGAGTATTATATCCGG
>JAVBJR010001165.1:0-3049 GCA_031546965.1 Dysgonomonas sp. | reverse complement strand
GAAGGCTTTTGTAGGCCTACTTACCGCAGAAGCTATTAATATTTTGATCAATTGTGCTTCATCCGGGTAGTATTCTTCTTTCTCCTGCAATTCTGATGCGCACAAATCATTTTTGCAAGTCTCGACGAATAGTCCAATCCCAATAACTATGTACAGGATTGCTGCTACACCATTGAAGAGAATCTGAGTGTGAATTGCATAAAGATCAAGTTAATATTATTTGGTAATGCAATAGATCCTGATATTTTGAATACGCGTGCCGTGTTCTTACGTGAATTGTTCGTAACCGTGCCATTGTGATTTTGGCGTCGAACACTATGCAGTAGTAATAGAGAAGTGCCAGGCAAGACACTACGGTAAATGTGCATGACACCACCAAATAGCATTTTTGAAACGGTGACATCTGTACGAAATAAAATCCTCCTACTCTTTCGTAGGAGACGATGAGTGCTGCGCAAATCACGTTGCATATCTGGAATAAAGTAACAATTGAAATTATTCACTGATCATATTAGATAGAATTTTTGTTGTATATTAGCAATATTAGCATCTCCACTAAATTAAATTTACTAAAGTGCCCTTTCAAGGTGTGACCCAACTAACCTAGGCTAATGGATGGTATTGGATCTAGGACATGGATTTCCTGACCCTTAGGTTATCACTATTGGTTATAATTATGATGTTGCATTGCTGTTGGATCATTCAGTATCTTAATTTGAAACATTTGAAATAATATGAATTATACCACCACCATTGTGATAATTACAGTGTATATGCTGTATAACCGAACGCGATGCAAACTGCAATGACTTCATGTATCGGGTATAATACAGCCCTCATGTTCCTTCAAAGATAATACTATCAGATCCCCGACTTACATAAATTCGACTTACATATTTATTATGGATAAGCTATGGGAATTATTTCGAGTTACACACTTACGCGACGCATTAGTCGGTTATCGAAAGATTTGCGAAGAGGACAAAGCCATTGTTTAGTCAACTATAATGTTAATAATTTTATATAAGGTGCTTCTAACAGAACAAATTAAACACGTTTTACATATTTATACTGTGTTATTACATTAGTTTCCATTAATGATGTATTATGTATTTTACAGAATACAGTTTGCGTGTTGCGCGCATACCGCGAATGAAACTAGTTGAAATAACCTTAAGGCATATTACATGTAGTACTTATGCAGTATGTATGCAAGTATATTGTAATTGCACGTAATCTAATGGTGTGACTATAGGGTGGGGCTGAGTGAAATTGGACTGAAATAAATTGTTGCGTTACGTAAAGGTTGGTTTGCGCAAAGTGATATACTTTATGTTGATTAAAAATATTTAAACATTGATGTATCCTTCGTAATAACTTTAAACTATTTTACAATATGATGTTGTTACATATATATGAATCCACATACTTATCCAACTTAATCTTAAATGTACAATGAGTGTAGTAACATAACCAACCACCTAATGCTGTTGGCAGATCATTTTAGTAATTTAAACTTACCAGTTTTGAGATTTTAACCCAGTGATGTATGCTGCAGAACAACATTTTCCCAGTCTTTACAGGTTATTATTTCTCAGTTGAATTTTGTCAAATTTGCTGCTATATGATTGTGGTTATCTGGAGAATGAAGTGCGTTGCTTTCAGTGGGCTGAATGATGTGCTATCTCCTTTTTTATTGGTTGTTTTTATTTTACACCTCAGATAAGTTTATATGTCGTCATATCCTAATACAGTTATCTGAAGCTCAAATTCCATTTCTTATATTTTATATACGTACATATTATATTTTAAGAAATGTAAAATGTAAATACAGTTTTAGAAAATACTGAACATTAGAACCCTGAATTGAGCTTATAAATCCAATCTACATTTTTGCTAAAAGCAGTGTATGACAGCCATTGCATAAGTTCAACTGCAGTAGCAATTCTCTTTGTCTTGTCTTTGTCTTTGTCTTGTCTTTGTCTTGAATTGAACAGTTTTTAAATGATTATATCAAAACTTAATACTATACCATCCACTCTTGGTATTACTTATAATTAATGTAATATGAGAAGTAAGACTTGTGTAATGGTGGTCAAACAGCTTCATATTCATTGGAATATATATAACATTGTTTTTATACTTTGAAATACATATTTTATTAATATTTTGAATGGGAAGTGCGCCATCTGGTATCAGTAGTAACAAACTGTTATCTTTTGTTTACTTTGGGAATGTTGTATTTGAATTCCAGGTTGAAATGATATATGCTTGATAAGAATTAAAGGTGTGTGTGGAAAGAAAAACACGTAGAATAACTGTGTTTATTTTACCAAACTTTTAAAGTGCAATAACTTCTTTTCAAGATTTTATAAATTTGAACTTGACAATGGCGCTCCAGCCGACATTTTCCCATTTAAAAAGAATTAAAGCAGCAAGTTTATATCGTTGGATATGTTAAATGTGAGTATAGGCAACATAGGTAACATAATATATAGGTATGAATGTTTTAAAAAATATGACAATTGCATCCAATACACAGAAGAGTACCTTCAAAGTTTGGCTTGTTGAACAGCTGACGTTGTAAAATAGTTGTAACTTTTATTGTACTGAATATTGAAAACTTATTTTCAAGATATAAAACTTTGTATATTATACATGGTTAAATTGCAGTTGTGTGCAGTGATATTTAATGTTGTGGTACCATGTAGGCAAGTGCAGCACTTCCAAAGTACAGTGCAGAATTGAATAGGCCCAAAACCTTTGGGGGGGGGGGGAAATACATAATAATTATAAACTTATATATAATAAGTAAATGGTAATGTTATAATTGAATGTAATATGACTTACTCCTGCAGCTATCATTGCTTCTGAACCATTTCTGAATTTATGACGAATGTGGTGTTTGTGCTCATGTGTTCTATGGAGCAGTGCAATGCTACAGCATAAATACAGAAACCCAGCTGTGCCATGATACAAATATTCCTATAGATTTAAACAAAATTATAACTGTTTATTTCGTTTTTGTGAATCGTATGTCCTGATATAT
>JAVBJR010000705.1:0-3630 GCA_031546965.1 Dysgonomonas sp. | reverse complement strand
AACCATTTCTAACGTTTCAGTGCTACCTGGGATTGCTTTCATGTTTTGAAAAGAAAAACAAAACATGAAAACAATTCCTATAATAAAAGATTTCCAAAATTGTCCAGTGTATGTTTGCAGGAACATCTTTGAGCTCATTTTCACCTAACTTTCCCACATCGTTGGGAGCTGAAATTAGGTTTACAGATCAGTCTTATGGTACATTCCAAATTATCAAGGTTTATTCACCAGTTCTTAGATGAGATGCACGAGTATTTCACTCGCAGAAATCGAAGCAGTGGTAGATTCGTGGGTTGTTTTCACTGCACAGCCCATTCATGAAACTTAGTAGGTACCCAAAAAAAAAAAACTATATTTGTTATTGGGCTTGTTATTGACTGATAATGTAATTTGTCAACAAGGAGCTAGCAACCTTGATGGAATTCATTGATGAACAATTCATCAAGTTCAAATATTCATCAAGTGCAAATTCATCAAGTGCAATTATTCATCAAGTGCAAATATTCATGATGTGCAAATCCATCAAGTGCAATTTCAAATAATCATCAAGTGCAACTAACTGCCTAACTTGGTTAGCATGCTTCTGAGCCCTCTAATCCCTTGAATCCCCTCCCCGTGGGCGTTCACATAGTAGACCAACCCTCGCTTTGTGATTGGCTGTGAGGAAATCCCGTGGCAACACCCCCTAAAATGTGCACTTGATCATTTGCATGTGATGAATTTGCACGGGATGCATTTGCACGTGATGAATTTGCCGACCCAGTAAGAAAAGTTCCGCAGATTTCTGCAGACAAGCAACTTTTCCGCAGAAATCTGCAGAATTATGTTCTGCAGAGCACGTTTCCGCATACATTTTTGCAGAAACTGTTCTGCAGAACCCGTTTCCGCATACATCTTTGCAGAAACTATTCTGCAGAGCACGTTTCTGCACATTCACGATTTTGAAGTGAAAAACTAGTGCAGCAAAGGGCGTGGCCACCTTTCAACATGGAAAAGGTGGAATGGCACACCAAACATTGATCGATCGGTATTACATTTAAAATTCATAACAATAATTGTTGCTGCTATTACAAATAAGATTGGAAATAATTACAACGATAATAACATTATTAAATATAATTCGATGTTTTAATTTGCATTTCACCACTTAGTGATAGCTAACAATTCGATCGGGTATAACCCCCCCCCTCTTTATATACCTTGATAACGGCCAAGGCAGCGTGTCGCACAGCAGAACTTTTACGATCGAAGCGCGTGTTTTGAAGAAACTGCTGAAAACTGTAAGTAATCAATTGCTTAGAATATGTATTCACCTTCTCTTGGATATGTTAGCAACCTCAGATTCCGATTTATTTAGATCAGCTGGATATAACAAATGTATGTGGAATTGTAGAAACGCCCTTTCCGATTACGCAAGTTTCTTGCACGCAAGATATTGCAGCGCAACTTTCCCATAGACCGCCTATGTGATATCTTGCACGCAATATACGCTGTCCGCAATAAAGTTGCAAAAGTACATGTGTTCGAAATATCATCATATTTTTCAAGAAATCTCCCATAATCGCAACCAAATATGACTTAAATTTCACAATGTACTCTGATTCGTACCTGAGGTCATGCCTTTACTGGTTTTGTAGCATTGTACAGAAATAAATATTGTATAGTGTTAGCTTTTTCCATGTTAGCTTCATCGTGTTTTACTTTGGGCGTGGTTCCGTTATCCATTGTTGAAATATTTAATTAATCCGATAATCCCCGTTGACAAAATTTGGTAATCAAATAGAACTTGAATTTACACAAAGGTTAATCTTACTTTGAGCCGAGTTGAAACATTTTTGGTGGCGAATTGGATTTTAAACGTAATGACAAGTAAATGTTACGTGCGTCTTACATAGCCATTGTTTTCCAACTGCGATTGAACTACGAATTCCAAACTTGAACTCTGTATCGAAAATGTAAACTGAAAACCGAGACAACGTAAACAAAGTTCAAAAAAACGCGCCTTACAAGCAGCGCCATCATACGAACGAAAAGCGAAGCATTAAAGCAATGCGCACACACGCGCCCCCTGGTGGGAATTACCACGCTGCGCTTGCGAGTAACACAATCTATGCGTAAGCGATCATGCATAATAACAAATATGCTGACAATGCAAAACAGTGGCGCCGTCTAGCGCCTCAATGCGTCCCCAAAACAAGAGTTGAAAATACCAGCCATACCAGTGATACCAGCAAGGAGGTTGGAAGCCGTTGGTTTTGACTGGAGGGAGCATAACGGTCGTTTAACATGGGAGGCCTGCGAACTGAGCAACGGGTGGAAAGCGAGGGGGTGGGAAATTTGCGTTGCTCCCATTGGTTTGAAGTCCACCAATACTGCTCTGACGTGCAAAAATTCATCTGCTCTGCGTATCTTAAGCCTAATAAACCCATTTTCACAGTTTTTGCACGTAGATTGGTTTTTAAAAGCATTTCTATGTTGCATATTCGCTCCCGCAGCGAAATCCAGGTGGCGCTGCAGCTTACGAAAATGGCGGTTGAGGGGGGTACACGAAGCTAAACAAGGCATTGAAACTGCAGGTTGTTAGTGATAAGTTTATAATTATTTTCGTAATGTCTTTCCTCCATCGGTTAATTAAATGTGACATTTCTTGAAGTAAAATAACGTGTTCTTTCGATTAAAACTAGTTTCGTTACGATACGACTAGTGGTTACCGAATTATAAAGTTTTTAATTGGACATTAAACTGGAAAATGCAGCAGAAGCTTAATGTTTAATTAATTCTCGCAATGTATTTAGCCATAGGTGACTTCAATTTTACATTCCTTGAAGTAAAATAATGTGTTCTTTTGAATAAAATTACTTTCACTTCGATCCAAACAGCGGTTACAGATAAAGAAAATTATTTTTAATTCAAGCCCCCGTAACCATTGGTCGGATCGAAGTAAACCTAATTTTAATAAAAAGAACATGTTATTTTACATTATGAAATGTGATATTTAACTAGCTTTTGTCTGAAAAACGGCGAGAATGAATTAAATATTAAACGTACGGTGTATTTTTCAGTTGCACGTCCAATTAAAAACTTTATAATTCGGTAACCACTGGTCGGATCGTAACGAAACCAGTTTTAATCGAAAGAACACGTTATTTTACTTCTAGAAATGTTACATTTCATTAGCCGATGGAGGAAAGACATTACGAAAATAATTATAAACATATCACTAACCTGCAGTTTCAATGCATTCTTTAGCCTCGTGTACCCCCCTCATCCGCCATTTTCGTAAGTCGCCCGACCGCCGCCAGATGTCGCCCACTTTGACTGCGGTAGCGAATTGTTATTAAAGTTATCATCTATTATTTAAACGAGTTTTACAATGTGTACTGCAGCATTTTTCTGTAGCTAGCTATGAGATTGATCACAACTACAAATTCTGAAAAATGCATAATTTTTACTACAATTTACATAATGCTGACCTTCTTGTACGATTACCGTTCTAAATTAAAGACTAAAATGGTGAAAAGATAGAGAGGAACGTTGAGAAAAACATAAACGGTTTTTAAACCATCAAGTCATTCCACACATTCCTGAAATTAAATAGTGCCACTCATAAGCCTAACTGTAGCAGACGAC
>JAVBJR010001068.1:0-3004 GCA_031546965.1 Dysgonomonas sp. | reverse complement strand
AGACTCGTATGCAAATCTCCCAGAGGTTGCAAACCAATGGGAGAGGAGCACACGAGTCCACTTCTTAGAAATTTGCACTTTTAAACTTCTCTTAACATAAAAACATTCTCTTTAAATAATATTAATTTCTTCCTTAATTATTATATTCTTTCCCATCCCAAAAAACACAGTGCGGACATTTATGGCCGTTACATCTCCCCCCCTAAAGGCCTCCCCCCGAGGAAGAGGAGACGTAACGGTACCGCTCACCAGACTGTCGCTCTGGTTTCGCTAATCGCCACGAAAATAACGAATACGATACAATGGGATTTCTTTTCCCGCACCATACAAATAAACATAAACCCGGGAACGGGTGCAATATCACAATTTCAAATTTTACAAGAGTTCGCATAACTATAACCAATAACCCGGGTATCTTAGCCGAGTGAAAAATCATATCCCGTAGTACGACGGGGTTTAACCAACGAGAATACCAACCCGGGCTCGGGCAAAAACCCACTCAAGTGGGGAAAAAATCTCTCCCATTTTCAAATGGTTCTAACGACTAACAGAATTTATAAACGCGTATCACAATTTGTTTAAGCGCAAACTTTCACGTCTTCTCACTTTTCCTCATATTCCAATATCGTCCATCAACTCGATTAGGATGGATTTCATCATTTCGCGCTTCTCATCATCGGTTTCGTTTTTGGTTTCGCCTCCACCTTTCCCTTGCTCTTCACCTACTGCTCCAGCCTCTTCCTTCTTCGCTTCGCACACTTCTTTTGTCTCACCATCGCACTCTTCTTTCACGCTCATCTCGCCTTTCCCGGAGCTTACAGTGGTATTCCCCACCATCCACAATGGGGTAGGAGTAATGGGAGTGAACCCCCGTTCCATCTCCTCCTCCCACTTTACTAATGGAGAGTAATCCCACGCGATGAGATCAAACTGTTAACGTGGGACTTGAACCGCCGATGCAGCTTTCTCCTCCTTCTTCTTTATTTCCGTTCGGGGGTGTTTCCGGATCTGGTATTCTAAATGCCCTCGGAGTGCTCGCCCCAAAGCCCGGTCTAACTCGTTCGAAACCTCGGTGCCGGTTGCCTGTATCACATCGGTGAACAGGTTCCATATACCCAAAAAGTCCAGTTCGAGCACAAGCTCTGCCTCCACGATCTTGACCTTCTGGATCTTTTGGGTAGCATTCTTCATTTCCTTCATCTCCTGCATAACCTCCGCGAAGCTTTTACCCGAATTTTCGGGTTTGGCCATTATGGCGTCGATCTCCATCTGGCACATCTCACGTCCCGTATACGGGTTGATCACTCCCTCGGCCGGAATAATGATCTTCGGGTTAATCACGGCCTCACTAAGTTCCGGAACCGGGTTCGGATTTTCCGGAAGAGCGGCGTTTCCTAGTCGGTGTTCAGGACATCGGTAATGCGGATTACGACGGCGGCCATTCCAGCACCGAACGCACTCGGTGATGGGTAGTCGCCCGCTCTCTACCAGTTCGCGGAATTCATCCCGCCTCGCTCTTTCCGCACTTCCCGGAAGATCTTGGCCGTAATGGACCTCACACCGGAAATATTCATTCCGGTCATAAATTAGCCCTTGCCAACAGTCCAGGCAAAGACGATGCGGGGCATCACCCGGTCTTGAGGCTGGCATCACTTGACCCTCGAACGCACTGTCCTTTCGATAAATTCGATGTCTCGCTCCCCATTGTTCGGTAGTTGGGAATGGTTTTTTGCCACCTCTTCCTCTTCCTCGACTCGCCATTTCTTTATTTTCGCTTTCCCTTCACTTTAGACCGCAACTTATTCCTTCTCGGTTGACACCCGGGACAGAAAGGACCCAGCGTGGCTGGTTTGTTCACAATCGGCCAATCAGAACTTGGGCATCACACGATTGCACCTAAGCCCCGCCTCTTTTCACATTTTCCATTTCGCCTTCTCCCTGAAAAAGGGAAAAAAATCTCTCCTCCGCTTCGCTTTGGCATTATTATTCGCATTTTCTAATTATTTTTATCACCTCTAGTTCTAATGATAGTGTTTACACGTTGTTTTTAACTATCGTAGTTTTCCATTTTATTGTTTCGTTTTCTATCTTTACTCCTTTTTCAAATTTTTAGGCGTCGCTGGCGCCCTCTATATATTTCGTTACGCACTATCGCTTTTAATTACTCCTCTTTCTCTTATTCTCTATTCGCACGCACGCTTGATTTTACCCTTTTTCTCCTTCGCCTTTTCGCTCTCGCTCTTCGTCATTACCCACAATTCTTTTTAAGTTTCGAGTCCCCATCTTCCTAAACTGGAATTTTTATCGTAAGTATTGTTGTATATAATCGGATGTTTTCGATTGTCTTTTCTAGGTAGGAAATCCTTTTTTCTTATATTATTCGGATTCGAGCTAACCAAGGGTACAACTATGGACGGTTTTGCCAGTACTTGTTTTGGAATTCGTAATTTACGACCGGGTGGTATCGCTGTGATATTTTTTTAATGTTTAGATCCACATTTATTCATAAAATTTCTCTTTTAGACGCAGTTTTCTGAATCCCAATCACCAGGAGTTTTTTTCTGATCACAATCAGAACTCCAGAACGTGAAAGGTATCATCATTAATTTGATTTGGGGTTTTGACGCAACTCATAGGTAGATCCACCCCTTTTTGGTCTACCCCTGTCTAATTTTGCTGGTTCTGGTATTACCAGATTGGGAATTACCGGAGCAACATAAGGAGTGAAATGGACCACATTTACTGGCCCAAATTCTTCATTGGTTTCCGGGTCTAATAATATCATCACATTTTCTGATACCTTTTCTGCAATTTTATAAGGTCCATCCCTTCGAGGGGCTAATTTAGTCGTAAATTGTTTAGCGGCATCAGATTGCAAATGCAGGTCGTGCCATACCAAGTCCCCTGTTTTAAAAGGGCTTTCTCTATGCTTCCTATCGTAGTATTCTTTCTGTCTCTCCTTTGCTTTTATCTGGTTTTCTTTTACAAATTCGACAGCTCTTTC
>JAVBJR010001032.1:0-2969 GCA_031546965.1 Dysgonomonas sp. | reverse complement strand
CAATTAAGTAATATCCAATTCATTATAATAACAATAATTAACCTCCTTGTCCAGTGTGGCTTCAAGGTGCAATTTGTTTGGGCTCATCATGAATTCTTTACTCACTTCCACACTTGGTTGTTCACCTTGTTTACCAGGTGCGTACATTATTTTACGTATGGCAAGCAGAACAGAGTTCCTGCAAAAAATCAACTAAATAAGTAATTTTGCATGGTGGTACCCTATTCAACATGTTTCTTGTATTTTTATTATTCATCACTCCATAGATAATTTATGGATGACCACCAACCAACTATAACTTTTCCCACCTTTTATGTGGTTTGTCTTCCGGAGTGTCGGCAACAAAGGCTTTCAACTCGTAGTCCACACCGCATGGCTGTGATAAAACAACATGAAACACGTCAGCCAACATTTACATGTACCTGAAAGTGTCAAAAGCTTTGCTATTTTTACCTTGCCAGTGTCACCAGGAGCTGGCTGCAATGTCACCGAAGCGGGACAGTGCGGTGGCAACTGAAAACAAAACAAGCAATGGACAAATGTCAGCAAAGTTATAGAAACAAGAATGACAATTCAGTGATATTGTAGCCAGTTAGATTACCTCGAAGAAGAATGGATAAGCATTAGGTCCGAGCTTCTTGAGGAGTCTTTCCTGAAGACGAGTCAGCGTACGCTTGCTGGCCTCAACGGTGCCATCCACCGGGTAAATTTGCTCAGATGCCAAGTAAAGGTCTTTGCGAAATGTCAGACCTAACACATCCAGATCTTCCCTTCCATATCTGAAAGCTGCCAGGACATGTCCAAACACTTTGCGTTCCTTCACGTAATCGGGATCCACGAGCACAACACCATCTGCAAATGAACATGTAGAATTTCCATCAAATGTTCCAACCTTGGTTCCAACATGTCTTTTATTATAATACGCTTTCATATCATGGGATAAGTAGCAGTGACGTCATTGGCAGCCATTAAAAAAACAAACCCATCAAAAAACCATATTTGCATTTACAAAAACAGTTTCGATATACACTGTTAAGTGGATAATTTTATTGAGGAATTTTTCAGTGATGTCATCAGTTCATATCCTGCTGCTTAGCCAATTTGCACCAAACTCACCCATATGTAGTGACATCATGAATAGGATGTCCACACAATGACATAACCACCTTAAACTAACATAAAAACCTGTTCCAACTACAAGGTTAATTAGTAACAAGTAGCATGTTTAGTTTAACTTAATGGATGACTTTCATTTTGTTAAAATTAAAAACATAAGTACTATTTTGTTTGCTGTTGTAATTAACATCACTGTTAATTCCTAATTGCAACTGGAGAAAAATACATCTTAGAAATACTTGGAAATACCCTAAACATTACGTATTTTTCATTATGATTATTCCTATTGGTGCAATGGTCTATTCCAAAGAAAGATGAGAAATAGCATACCTATAGGATCAACATGTGTGACGTGATCCACAAAATCCCTTTTGCCCAAGTAAACCGTGATCTGAAAAAATAAAACAAAAAGTTAACTTTTTAATTATGTATATGGATAGTCATCAATCAGAAAAGTTGTACAATAACTTCAGTGTCATAGGAACATGTTTCAACAACCTTGGCATGTATTTTTTCTTCTCCAAGAACTAATCTTAACCTACTGATGTCTAGCTCATTCATAAGGTCACTTTTGAAAACCTTGAAATTCAAGTATTTGATTGCAGAAGCAACTTAACTTCCTTGTTGAGAAACTTAAAGCTGAAAGTCTGTACAACTTTCCTCTTATAAAAACCTCTTACAAGTTACAAACTATATTTACCTTTCCATTTGGGGAGCTCTTCTTGAAAACTCTGCAAAAACAGAAATTAAACAAATTCAAATGACAGAAAACAAGTGATTTTGCAATGTTAAATATTATGCAAAATAACTGAACAAGTAATGTATAATTATTCTAAAGGCACACGACATTTCTCCATAAATATTTGCATATGCTGCATTATTATAAGTCCTACATTTTAAACAAATACTGTAATATCATTTCTAATACTCAAATAATGGTTTAGTAGTTTAAACGTCTACAAATTAAATTCCCAATGTCCAATTCATGAAACCATTCAATATTCATTTTGCAGTATCGAATTGAATTTAAAAAGTGGGTCAAAAAAGTTATAAATAGTTCTGCATGTTAAAATACTTATGCGATATTTTCATTTGATTACAAAATATATTTATTTATAGGGGCCTACTCCTAATTTTGCACTGAACATATTTCACAATTAAATATAATTTCCTTATTTTGTAAATTTCAATTATTGTACGGATACACTGCACAGATTTTTCAATGTAAGTTGATAATGCGGGAAATAATGGATCTGAAAGCTGTATAAACTGAAATTATGTTAGTTCAATGACTGCATGGAAATTTGAGATTTTTTATAAAGCCATTGTATTACATATTTCACTAGGATAATAAAAGTAAAATAAGTGGCATTTTTAAAAGTATATAACAAATGCTAAATATTCTAATTGGTAATTATTCTCTATTCAAAATGACAGTCGAGTGACGTCACAAAGCTGAAGATCATTATTCATCAAGGGTGTGGTTGTTGGGTGTAAATCGCACCATCACAAAAGTTCCCATGCATATTTTGTACAGTCATATCTTGCTTATAATTTTTGCAAACAATGCATGGAAGTAACGTAGTAAACAGAGCTTGAAGAATAAACTGTTATTTCACTGACTGATTCCAAAAGCATTTACAGTTCCAGGAAATTAAATTCACTGTACGGGAACCTGGTCAAAAAATAACAACATAAGGACAACACCGGCTTTGTGGGGGAAATCCGAAATTTGCGAACATCTGCACCTCTCTGCAAATGTTTATTGCAAAGTTACAGAAATAACTCATTTTACTGAACACAAAAATATCGCTACAGCTGTAAATTTCAAGCAATGAAAGAGAAAAATCCTT